>DASQFN010000047.1:300000-540166 GCA_035633115.1 Gemmatimonadaceae bacterium
ACGGCCGGATCGCTGGCGGGGGTGCGGAGGCTAAGTCCGGTAGTATCGTCCGAGGGCGTGGTGGGGATGGTCACCGACGTCGATCCGACGATGAGCCAGGCGATGATCTGGACGCATCCCGATTTCCGGGTTAGCGCGATGTCGGAGGACGGCAGTGCCTTCGGCATAGTGCAGGCGCATCTGGCGAGTGCGACGAGCGGATACCTTATGGAGCTGCGCGGCATTCCATTCCGCACAGCGCTCAAGCCGGGAACTCTCATCGTGAGCTCCGGCCTCGGCGGCGTCTGGCCGCGCGGCATTCCCATTGGCCGCGTAATCGAAGAAGTAAAAACTTCGGAGGGCTGGGCGCGAACGTATCTCATCAAGCCGGCGGTCTCGCCAGCCGACGTTGGCGCGATCATGATCCTCCGCACAGAGCGGGCGACGAAGGAATTGGACAACGTCTGGAGCAGCGTCACGGCAGCAAACCAGGCAGCGATGCGGATTGTGCAAGCGGGCGATTCGGCGGCGAAGAGCGCGGCACTCGCCGAGGCGGCCGCGCGTCGTGCCGCCCTCGACACGACGGTAAGAGACACAACGGCCGGCGGGCAGATTCCCGGCGGGCTTCCGCCGGAGCTGCGACCGGACACCCTCGGCACCGCGGGACCCGTCCTGAGCGATTCTGCCGCGCGGGCTGCCGCGGCGAGGCGGGCGGCTGCAGCCAGGCGAGCCGCGGCACGGCGCGACTCCGCACGGCGCGATTCGATCAGTCGCGACTCGTTACAGCGTGACTCGCTGGTGCGAAGTCCGACCAGGGGCAACTGATGACCCTTGGCGGTACGCTGCGCGCCGTTGTAACGTTCGTAATACTGGTCCTGCTGCATTACACTCTCCGCCCGCTGCTCGGGTGGCGCGCTCCGATGGACTTTCTGCTCCTCGCTTTGCTCCTCGCTTCGATTCGCGTTCGTCCGGCCGTCGCTGCACTGATCGGACTCTCGCTGGGGCTCGTCGCCGATTCGCTCACGCCCGAATCTCTGGGGGCCGGCGCAATTGCAATGACCGTCGTCGGGTACGTCGCGTCGTGGCTCAAGGCCGTGTTCTTCGCTGACAACCTCGCGCTCAACGCATTCTTCTTCTTTCTCGGAAAGTGGACGTTCGACCTCATCTACTTTGTCGTTGAGCAGCGGCTTGGCGGCATCGAGCTCGTGCAGCAGGTGCTCCTCTGGTCTCCGCTGTCCGCCGCGGCCACGGCAACTGCCGGTGTGCTGCTTCTCCTGATCATGCGGCCGATGCTCGAGCCGGCGCGGGCATGAGCTTTCATCCAAACGACATCGCGCGGCGAACCCAGCTCAGCTCGGTTGCGCTGGCCGCGGGATTCATCCTGCTGCTCGGAGCGTTCTTCCGGACGCAGGTGCTGGATCATCGGAGCTACGTCCTGCAGTCGGAGGAGAACAGGCTCCGTCCCATACCTCTCCCGGCGCCGCGCGGGATTATTTACGATCGCGCGGGAAAGATCATAGCCGAGAATCTCCCGGCATACTCCGTCTCGCTGATTGCGCCGAGCGAGGATTCTCTTCGCGCAACGATGAAGGTGCTGCAGTCGACGCTGCAGCTTACCGACGGTGACATCTCCGCCGCTATCAGGCGTTTTCGCCGGGCGCCGACGAGGCCGACCGTTGTCCTCCCGGACGCATCGATAGATGTCATCTCGGTTCTCGAAGAGCACCGGATCGATTTCCCGCGGCTCATCATCCAGTCCGTTCCGAAACGCTACTACCCGGATGGCCCACTGGTGGCATCCTTCGTCGGCTACACGGGCGAGATAACCGAAGACGATCTCAACAAGCCGGAATTCGCGGGCTACAAGCCGGGCCAGATTATCGGGAAGGGAGGGCTCGAGAAGCAATACGAGCCGATACTGCACGGGCGGGAAGGCGTGCGCTTTGACGAGGTCGACGCTCGCGGTCGGCCGGTACGCGGGGTCGGGCCGCGTCCCGATCTCGATGCGCAGGGCGCACCACCGATGAAGACGAACATCGACATGGACCTGCAGAGATACGCCGCATCACTGTTCGGTGACTCGCTGATGGGTGGGGCGATTGCCCTCGAGCCGAAGACCGGAGGCGTGCTTGCATTGTACAGCCACCCGAGCTTCGATCCCAATCGGTTCACGGGCGGCATCCCTCCTGACTACTGGAAGGAGCTGAACACCGATCCCCGGCGACCACTGTTCAACAAGGTGATCCAGGGGACGTATCCGCCGGCCTCGACCTGGAAGCTTGCTACTGCCAACATCGGCATGGAATTGGGTCTGGTGAAAATCGACACTCGTATGCCCATCGCCTGCTCGGGCGGCCTCCAATACGGGCGCCGGTACTTCCGATGCTGGGAGAAGCGCGGGCACGGCAGCCTGAACCTCGCCGGCGCAATCACGCATTCGTGCGACGTGTACTTCTACCAGCTGGGGCTTAGAATTGGACTGAACCGGCTCGTCGCTGGGGGAGTAGACCTCGGGTTCCGCGAGCGTTCGGGGATTGACCTTCCAAACGAGTACAAGCCAAGGTTTCCGTCGAAGGACGTAAAAACCTACTACGACCGGTTGTTCGGTCGAAACTGGAGCAATTCGGAGACGCTCAACCTGGCGATTGGTCAGGGTGCAAACTCACAAACCGTCGTCAGCATGGCGAAGTTCTTCACGAGTCTGGCGACCGACGGTGCTGCGGCTACGCCCTACCTTGTCGCTCGCCCGCCGGAGCGGACTCCAATAATGAAGCTCACACCCGACCAAATAGCGGGATTGCGAAGGGCAATGGCTGGAGTTGTGTCAGCCGGTGGCACAGCCGCTTCTGCAAATATCAAGGGTGTGGTCCTGGCCGGGAAAACGGGCACCGCTCAGAACACCGAGAGACCAGACGAGGATCACGCATGGTTCGTCGGATTCGCTCCGGCTGACGACCCGAAGATAGTTGTCGCCGTGTTCCTCGAGTTTGGAGAGCACGGTTACTACGCGGCGCGCCTGGCATCGAAGATCATCAGTTATTACCTAAAGGTGGATGTGAAACCGGAGCTGGTAGAAGCTGGCGGCTAAGTGATGCGACGCATAGTCGCGGACTATCCGCTCGTCATCACGGCGCTTCTGCTCTCGCTGTTCGGTGTGGCGATGGTCTATTCCGCCGGCCAGACCGATACACCTACTGCGGTCATGCGCGTCTACCGATCCCAGCTGCTCTGGCTCCTCGTCGGTATGCTCGGCGCGTACGGCATCAGCCGCTCGTCGGTGCGCTTCATCGAATGGGTGACGGTGCCGGCCTACTGGCTGTCGATCGCTCTGCTCGCGTTGACTCTCGTCATCGGCGCCGGAGCCGGCACCGCGGCGAGCACCAAGAGCTGGCTCGCAATCGGCGGAGTTCGAATCGGGCAACCCTCCGAGTTGGCAAAGGTCACAGTGGTCCTGATGCTTGCGAGGATCCTGGCTGCGAGGCGCGAGCCGCCGAAATCGATTCTCGACTTGTGGTGGCCCGCGCTCGTCGTGGCGATTCCATGGGTCATCATCATGCTTCAGCCTGACCTGGGCACCGGCATCGTCTTCATCGGGATCTTTTTTGGCATGCTGTACTGGTCGGGAGTAGCGTGGCCGCTGCTGCTCCTGCTTGCAAGTCCCGTCGTGAGTCTCATCCTGTCGTTCAGTACCGGGCTGTGGGGAGCGTGGTTTCTGGTGCTCCTCGCGCTCGTGCTGTACTACAGGCCGTACCTGGTCGAAGGCATCGTGTTGATGGTCGCCAACATCGCGACCGGCGTAATTGCCCCGATTCTCTGGGAGAAGCTCGCCCCGTACCAGCAGAACCGACTACGGGTGTTCATCGATCCTTCGGCTGACCCGCGCGCGTCGGGATACCACGTCATCCAGTCGAAGATCGCAATCGGATCCGGCGGGCTGTTCGGAAAAGGGTTTACACTCGGAACGCAGAAGCGACTGGCGTTTCTTCCCGAGCAGCACACCGATTTCATTTTTGCGGTTGTCGGTGAGGAGATGGGATTCATCGGGGTGACCATCGTGCTCACCCTGTTCCTCGTTCTCTTTCTGCGTGTCACGCAGATCGCGGGGCGCGCGAACGATTCCTTCAGCTCACTCGTTGCGTTCGGTTTGATGGCGAGCTGGTTCGTGCACGTGCTGGTGAATGTCGGCATGACGCTGAACCTGATGCCGATCACGGGTATTCCGCTTCCGTTTTTCAGTTACGGCGGATCGTTCATGCTCGCGAGCTGGCTCGCGATCGGGATACTGATGCGGATCTCGGGAGAAGGGCGAGGCAAGGCGGCGTTCAAGAAGAGCTAAGCTGCCTTAACTGAACAACTACCAAAGCGAAGAGCGTCCAGGGCGTAAAGCGTCGGGCTTGGAGCTGCCTACGACAATGACTTCCCTCATGCGCGACAACGGCATTGCCTACGACGATGACTCATCTTGCGGGCGCGACTTGTCATCTCCCTTGTCCTTTTCCGCTTTCCGATCGTTGATACGATCCAATAATCCGTAAAGCATCTTACGAACCTCGATAGTTTGCGCGGTTAGCTTCGCATAGTGCTTTGTCGACATGGCTTTGAGGTCGTGCGCAACGAGTAAA
This sequence comes from Gemmatimonadaceae bacterium, assembly GCA_035633115.1. NCBI lineage: Bacteria > Pseudomonadati > Gemmatimonadota > Gemmatimonadia > Gemmatimonadales > Gemmatimonadaceae > Gemmatimonadaceae bacterium. Next base: position 304,602 of record DASQFN010000047.1, read on the forward strand.
TGATATTCGAGCTCACTTGCCGAGTTAACAGAGCTTCGAAGGTAGCGCGCGAATTCGGCCTCACTGGCTTTTCCTCTTCCTTCAACAATGTTGGCGCCGATCGACATCGCGGCGCGACTCATCTGATTTCGCAGGGATGAATGCCTTCGTGGGCGTATCTTCGCTGCGACATGATCTGTGTTGAGCGCTAAGGCGTGAGCTTTACGCCAAACATGAAGTTTCTTGAAATCCGCCATGTGTTGACAATGGCCCATACCGCGCGAGAACTGTCATCATTTGATTCCGACCGTGACGGTCGCAACGCCTGTCGCGCATTGAGGGAAGTCATTGTCGTAGGCAGCTCCAAGCTGGACGCAGTAGGCCCTCGACGCTCTTCGCTATAGCAGTTGTTCAGTTAACGGTTCCCCAAAAAACAAGCGTAGCCGGTTCGGGGTCGCTTGCTTGCTCATCCCCCCGCAACCACATTTTAGTGAATGGCCTGGTTTCGCAAGGAAAAGAAGCCCCGGCAGCCGCGGCGCGAGAAGCACGAGATCCCGCCCGACGCGTGGGACAAGTGCGTGAAATGCGGGCACACCGACCTCACTGAAAAGTTCGAGCGGAACCTGAACGTCTGCCCGAACTGCGACCATCACCGGCGCATCCGGGCCATCGAGTACGTGAATCTCCTGCTCGATGAAGGAACCTCCGAGGAAACCGAAACCGAGATCCGATCGACCGACCCGCTCGGCTTTCCGGAGTATCCGCAACGCCTCGACAAAGCGGTGTCGAAATCCGGCGATGGCGACGCGATCCTTACCTTCACCGGTAGGCTGCTCGAGCTCCCTGTTTGTCTTGGCGTCATGGATTTCGCGTTCATGGGCGGATCCATGGGCTCTGTCGTCGGTGAGAAAATCGCGCGTCTCGGTCAGAAAGCTCTGGAGCGGAAGTTCTCGCTGATTCTCGTCTCGGCGTCGGGTGGCGCGCGCATGCAGGAGGGGGTGCTCTCGCTGATGCAGATGGCCAAGGCCGCGGCGATGTTGTCGCAGCTTGCAGAGCGACGCATACCATACGTGTCGATTCTCACGAACCCGACGACGGGTGGAGTGAGCGCGAGCTACGCCATGCTTGGCGATGCGATTCTCGCGGAGCCCGGCGCTGTCATCGGGTTTGCCGGTCCGCGCGTCATCAAGCAGACAATCGGACAGGATCTGCCCGACGGGTTCCAGACCTCCGAGTTTCTCCTCGAGCACGGAATGGTCGATGCCGTCGTTTCACGGAAGGATCTCAAGCCCACCGTCGGTCAGCTTCTCCGGCATATGAGCGGCAAGCCCGCCGCCACGGGGTGGACAGCGGCCTGACGAGCTACCGCAGCGCACTCGACGAACTCTTCGCGCGCACCGGCAGCACCGCCAAGTTTGGACTGGACCGCACGCATGCGTTCCTCGCGCTGCTCGGCAATCCGCACCGTCGCTTTCCCTCGTTCCACATCGCCGGGACAAACGGCAAGGGAAGCGTCGTGGCTACGCTCGACACGCTGCTGCGTGCGAAGGGATTGAGCGTCGGACGCTACACATCGCCGCATCTGGTGGATTTTCGTGAGCGCATCGTCGTCGACGAGAAGCAGATCGCCGAGGACCAGGTTCTGGATTTCATTCAACGCTGGCAAGGCGACTTCGAACGTCTGGGAGCTACTTTTTTCGAGATCACGACAGCGCTTGCGTTCGAGCATTTCGCGTCGCGCGATGTAGACGTCGGCCTCGTCGAGACAGGACTTGGCGGACGCCTCGATTCGACGAACGTCATCATGCCCGTTGTAGCCGGGGTTACGTCGATAGGCATCGATCACGTCGACTATCTGGGTGATTCTCTCGAAGGCATTGCCGCCGAGAAAGCCGGCATCTTCAAACGGGATGTACCGGCCGTGTTCGGTCCGGCGGCCTACGCAGCACGCGCCACGCTTGTCTCTGTGGCGCACGCCGCTGGGGCGACACCGGTCCTTCAGTCAACCGAGCTCTACCGCCCCATCAATGTTCGTGTGGACTGGACCGGGACGACATTCGATGTCGAGCGCGGCGGTGAATCCGCAACTCTCACGACGGGGCTTGCTGGAGACCATCAGGCGATCAACGCCTGCACGGCGCTCGCGATGCTCGATGCTGCGGGTGCTCCGTACCGAACGAGTCTGACTGAGGCAGGGCATTCGCTGCCTGGATTGAAACTCCCCGGCAGATTTCAGCGAGTGGGCAAATTCGTCCTCGATGTTGCTCACAACCCTGACGGAATTCGCGCGCTCATGTCGACACTCGATTCCGTCAAGCCGGCGCGCCCCATCGTTGCGGTGCTCGGAGTTCTTCGCGACAAGGACTGGAGAGAGATGATGAGATCCCTCTGTCCCGTGGTGGACGCCACCATCGTGACGACACCAGCCAGCGCTTCAGCGGAGCGTGTCTGGGATGCCACCGAAGCGCTGAAGTTCGGCAGGGAAGGCGGATGGTCGGTGACGCTGGTTCCCGAGGTTGCGGAGGCAGTGGAGCGTGCCGCCAGCGAGGCAGCCACGGTTGTCGTCACCGGCTCGTTTCACACTGTGGGCGACGCGAGCTTGTTCGGCGGACTCAGGTAAGGCAGGATGATGAGTGTGCTTGCCGCACTCTCAGGAATCCATAGCTTTCCCTAATGGCGCAACGGGCGTTACCGGGATTCCGCGATTTCTACCCTGAGCAGCTGGCGGAGCGCGCTTATCTCATGAGCGTCTGGCGCCAGGTGATGCACCGTTACGCGTTCGTCGAGTTCGACGGGCCTCCACTCGAGTCACTCGACATCTATCGAAAGAAGAGCGGGGACGAGCTCGTCGGACAGCTTTACGCCTTCACCGACAAGGGCGATCGTGAAGTCGCTCTCCGACCGGAGATGACTCCGACACTCGCGCGAATGGTCGCCGCCCGCGCAAGCTCGCTCCGCAAGCCGGTCCGGTGGTTTTCGATTCCGCAGCTCTTCCGTTATGAGCGTCAACAGAAAGGGCGACTGCGTGAGCATTTCCAGCTCAATGCCGACATCGTCGGCGAGGCGGGAATCGCCGCGGACGCCGAGCTGCTGGCAGCGGCACTGGACGTGATGCGTACTCTTGGACTCGGTTCTGCGGACGTCGTTGCCCGCGTCTCTGACCGGCGGCTCCTCCAGTCGCTGCTTCTCAACGCCGGCGTAACGGAAGCCGATCTTCCGGCTCTCTACACGGTGATCGACAAGTACGAGCCCGACGGTGGCGAGGGCTCGCGCATGAAGCTCGAGCGAGCCGTGGGAAACGGAGCCATCGCAGACAGCGTGGACTCGATTCTTGCCTGCCGCGATGTCGCATCACTGCTGAAGCATTATGGCGATCTTCCGGGCACCGGCGAGCATATCGAGCGGATGCGACAGTATCTGCGGTACGTTGCCGACCTCGGGTTTGGAGAATGGGTTCAGCTCGATCTGACTATCGTGCGCGGGCTTGCGTATTACACCGGCACCGTTTTCGAGCTGTTCGATACTGCCGGCGAAATGCGCGCGATCTGCGGTGGGGGACGGTACGACAAGCTGCTGGAGACGGTCGGAGGTGTGGACCTGCCGGCGCTCGGCTTCGGGATGGGCGACGTCGTGCTCGGCGATCTGCTGAAGTCGAGAGACCTCATTCCAGCCACGGTGCCCAGACTCGATTTCTGGGTGGCGTCGGATGACGAGTCTCTCACCGGCGACGTGATGAGAATTGCCGGCGAGCTCCGCCGCCGAGATGTGAGTGTCGAGTACGCGCTGCACCCGCAGCAGCTGGCCAGGCAGCTCAAGTCGGCTGCTGCAGCCGGTGCGCGACGCGTCGTCATCCTGAAGCGCGATCGATTCGTGTTGCGCGAAGTAACCGTCCGCGATCTCCTCGTCGGGACGGAGCGGACGCTCCAGGTCGAGGAGCTCATGAGTACCTTGCATTCACAGTTAAATGGCTGAAGACAAGAAACTGACGACACGCGCCGCCGATTTCAGCGCGTGGTACAATGAAACCGTTCTCAAAGCCGAGCTGGCAGACTACTCGCCTGTTCGCGGCTGCATGGTGATCAGGCCGCGCGGCTACGGCATCTGGGAGCGTATGCAGCGCCAGCTCGATTTCATGTTCAAGGATACCGGCCACGAGAACGCGTACTTTCCGCTCTTCATTCCGGAATCCTTCCTCCACAAGGAAGCCGAGCACGTCGAAGGATTCGCCCCGGAAGTCGCAGTCGTCACTCACGGCGGAGGCAAGAAGCTCGACGAGCCGCTGGTGATACGGCCTACCTCGGAAACAATCATCTATGCGATGTTCGCCAAGTGGGTGCAGAGCTACCGGGATCTTCCACTGCTTATCAACCAGTGGGCAAACGTCGTCAGATGGGAAATGCGCACGCGCCTCTTTTTGCGAACGCTCGAGTTCCTGTGGCAGGAAGGTCATACGGCTCACGCGACCGAAGCCGAGGCCGAGGAGGAAGCGCGGAAGATGTTGGGCGTCTATCGCGATTTCATGGAAGGGTGGATGGCAATGCCGGTGGTTACGGGCGTGAAGACCGACTCGGAGCGATTCGCCGGCGCGGTGCGCACCTACGCGTGTGAAGCGATGATGCAGGACAACAAGGCGCTGCAGGCCGGCACGACGCACAACCTCGGTCAGAACTTCGCGAAAGCGTTCGACCTGAAGTTTCAGTCCGAAGCGGGAGGCATGGAGTACGCGTGGAACACGAGCTGGGGCGTTTCGACCCGGCTTGTCGGCGCTCTCGTAATGACGCACGGCGACGACTTCGGCCTTCGCACGCCGCCGTTCCTTGCGCCCGTCGAGCTGGTGATCGTGCCGATATGGCGATCCGATGAGGACAAGGCTCGTGTGCTCGAGGCCGCGGAGAAAGTTCGAGCGACGCTTGCGGCCTGGGAGCGGCGGAAGACGGGAAAGCTGCGCGTGCACCTTGACGACCGGGAGGGCATGAAGCCTGGCGCGAAATACTACGAGTGGGAGCTGCGCGGCATTCCTGTCCGACTGGAGATCGGTCCGCGCGACATCGACAACAATCAATGCGTGCTTGTGCGCCGCGACAATCGCGTCAAGCGCACGGTCACGCTCGACTCAATCGGTGAAGACGTCGCCGACCTGCTGAGCATGATGCAGACAGACATGCGAGTCGCCGCGTTCGAGCGGCGCGAAGCGAACAGCGTGCGCGGCGATGTGACGTACGATCGTTTTCGAGAGCTGATGGCCGGAGAAGGCGGCTTCGTTTACGCCGGCTGGTGCGGCGGGGCTGACTGCGAGGTGCAGATCAAGGAAGAGACAAAGGCGACAATACGAGTTCTGCCCGACGAGGAATTCCGTTCCGCCGAAGCTCCGACCAGCTGCGTCAAGTGTGCGCGTGCCGCGACAGCCGAAGCTTTGTGGGCGAAGGCGTACTGACTTTGGGAGTTGACGCCGCGGCCCGCCCGCCTCTCGATCCGAGCCTAGCGCAGGCCCCCGGCTTCCGACGCGAAGCAGGTGCTTCACTGTTGTGCGACGGTGTCTCGCTCGAGCTGATTGCCGAGCAGATAGGAACGCCGTCTTACGTCTACAGTGCGCCGGCAATTCGCCATCAGTACCAGCGCCTGGCATCGGCGCTCGACGGACTTCCGAATCGGCTTCACTACAGCGTCAAGGCGAATTCCAACCTCGCGATACTCGGGGTTCTGCAACAGCTTGGTGCGGGCGTCGACATCGTTTCCGGCGGCGAGCTTTACCGCGTACAGTCAGCGGGGTTCGCAGGCCAGGACATCGTCTTCAGCGGAGTGGGCAAGACCCGACGGGAGCTGGAGGAAGCTCTGACGGTCGGCGTCCTCCTGATCAACGTTGAATCCGAGGACGAGCTCGATCTCCTGAACAAGATCGCCGGCGAAATGAATCTCACGGCTCCGGTCGCGCTGCGCGTCAATCCGGAAGTGATGGTCGATACGCCGCATCCATACACGCGAACCGGTGTGAAGGGGATGAAATTCGGCATTCCCTTCGACGAGACTCTGGTTGTCGCGAAGCGCGCGCTGGAGATGAAGAACGTGCGGCTGATCGGGCTCGACATGCACGTAGGGTCGCAGATCTCGAAGTTCCAGCCTTATGAGATCGGCCTCGGCAGACTGCTTCAACTGCATTGGGAGATCAAGGTCGCCGGCGCAACGGAGCTTCGCTACCTGGATATCGGAGGCGGGCTCGCAGTGACTTATGACGCCGAGCACCCGATTGACGTCGATGGGTTTGGCGCCGCCGTTCGTCGGCTGGTCAAGCCGACAGGGCTCGATCTCATTCTCGAGCCCGGCCGTTTTCTCGTCGGCAATTCCGGAGTCCTGCTCACTCGCGTTCTCTACAGAAAGCGCAGTGGAGGAAAGGAGTTCATCATCATCGACGCGGGAATGAACGACCTGCTTCGCCCGTCGCACTACAACGCGTTTCACAGGATCGAAGCGGTCACGCCGCGCGGGGGCAAGGTGACCGCCGACGTCGTCGGGCCGATCTGCGAGAGCGGCGACTTTTTCGGGCTGCAGCGAGAAGTCGATGACGTCCTTCCGGGCGACCTGATGGTGGTGCGCTCGTCGGGCGCGTACGGATTTGCCATGGCATCGAACTACAACTCGAGGCCGCGGGCCGCCGAAGTGCTCGTCGATCTGGGCCGCTTCGGCACTGTCACCGAGCGCGAGGATTATCCCGATCTGGTGAGGAAGGAGCGGCTCGAGCCCGACTGGAGGCCGGCCTGATGCTCGTTGGACTCATCGCCGACACGCACGATCGGCTTCCAGCGATAAGCGAGATCGTCAAGCAGTTCTCCGACCGGGGGATCACGCTCGTGATGCATGCGGGCGACTACTGTGCACCGTTTTCGCTCGATCCGTTCCACGAAGCGGGACTCCCGCTTCTCGGAATCTTCGGGCGCAACGACGGAGATCATGAAGGTCTCAAGGCGCACGGGGCGCTCGGCATGGCCACGGAGCTGTACGAATCGCCGCACAGCTTCGACGTCAGCGGCCACCGGATTCTTCTCGTCCACGACCTGGGCGAAGTGAACAAGCGATCGATCGAGGGCCATGATATCGTCGTGCACGGCCTGACCCATCGTCAGGAGACTGTCACGCGCGGTAACACGCTGCTCGTCAACCCCGGTGAGGCCTGCGGGTGGCTAACTGGTCGCTGCACGGCCGCAGTGCTCGATCTCGACACGAAGCACGTCGACATAGTCGACTTGTGAGCAGCCGGATACTCATACTGGACTACGGCTCCCAGTACACGCAGCTGATCGCGCGCCGCGTGAGAGAGGCGCGGGTGTACTCGGAGATTCATCCGCCAACGCGATCGCTGGAATGGATTCGCGCGTGGAATCCGGCAGGGATAATTCTGAGCGGCGGGCCGAACTCGGTATACGGCGAGAATGTTCCCACGGCCGATCGCGCGCTCCTCGACATCGCTCCCATTCTGGGGATCTGCTACGGGATGCAGCTCATCGCGTACATCGAGGGCGGGGAAGTCAAGCGGGCTGGTAGGCGTGAGTACGGTAGAGCGGAAGTACGCGTCACCGAGCCCGATGAGATGTTCGCCGGATTCGAGCCGGGGGAAGAGTTCTCGGCGTGGATGAGTCACGGCGATCACATCGAATCGTCGCCCGCCGGATATCGCTGCACCGCATCGAGCGAGATCAATCCGCTGGCTGCGTTCCGTCACGAGACAAAGCCGATTTTCGGTGTCACGTTTCATCCCGAGGTGGCGCACACGCCTCGCGGGGGCGAGATCATCGCGAACTTCCTGTTTGGCGCGTGCAACGCCGAGCCAAGCTGGACTGCAGGCGCGTTTATCGAAGACGAGATCGCGAAGATTCGGGCCGCCGTCGGCTCGAGCGGAGTGATCTGCGGACTGTCCGGCGGTGTTGACTCAGCAGTGGCGGCCGCGCTCGTGCATCGCGCGATTGGAGATCGGCTGACGTGCATCTTCGTCGACACCGGACTGCTCCGGATGCACGAACGCGATCAGGTCGAGCGCACCTTTCGGGAGCATCTGGGGCTCCGGCTCGTGACCATCGACGCTGAAGAACGATTTCTGACCGCGCTTGCCGGAATCGAGGAGCCGGAAAAGAAACGCACAGCTATCGGTCACACGTTCATTGACGTATTCGAGTCCGCGGCCGCGGAGGTTGGCGGTGAGCAGGCATTCCTCGTTCAGGGAACGCTTTATCCCGACGTGATCGAATCGACTTCACCAAAGGGCGGGCCTTCAGTGACCATCAAGACGCATCACAACGTCGGTGGTCTCAAGCCGGGAATGAAGTTCAAGCTCATCGAGCCGCTGCGCGAACTGTTCAAGGATGAAGTGCGGAACGTCGGAAGAGAGCTTGGCCTCCCGGAGGAAATGGTTGGCCGGCATCCGTTCCCCGGGCCGGGTCTGGCGATCCGAGTGTTGAGCGACGTGTCGAAGTCGAAGCTCGACATCCTTCGCGAAGCCGATGCGATCTATCTAGAGGAGATTCGCGCAGCTGGACTCTACGACACCATCTGGCAGGCATTTGCCGTGCTGCTGCCGGTTCGCAGCGTGGGAGTGATGGGCGACGAGAGAACCTATGAGAATGTGCTCGGCCTTCGCGCAGTGACCAGCACCGATGGAATGACCGCTGACTGGTATCCGTTCCCGCACGAGGTACTGGCGAGAATCTCGAACAGGATCAGCAACGAGGTAACGGGGATAAACCGCGTCGTCTACGACGTGAGCTCGAAGCCGCCGGCGACCATCGAGTGGGAGTGACGTAACCGGAGCATCACGCGCCCGGCCTCTTACCCTCGGTTCAGTAAGGATCTGTTAGCTTGCCACAGAGACACAGAGGCACAGAGAACTGCGGGAAATGGGGGAACAGCACCCGCCACCTCATTTACGACCGCAGTTGTAGTTAACCAAAAAAAGGAAGACCTTCATTGTGAAAGGTCTTCGAGTCGCGCCGCGATCGCGCTTGTCGTTTCTCTGTGCCTCTGTGTCTCTGTGGCCAGCTCACAGATCCTTACGGAAACGAGTGCACGAGGCCGTGCGGGCGATACCGAACTAGAGAGCTTTTTCCTCTAGAAGAGCCATGAACTGCGCGGGCTCGGACAAAGCGAAGAGACGGTCCGGGATGTCGGGCTCCTTGCTGAATTGAGCAATCTTGCCTAGGACGGGGAGGTATTGATTCGAGACTTCGAGCGGCGGCGCGACGATGAGAAAGAAGAAGTTCACCGGCTTTTCGTCGATTGCCTTGAAGTCCACCCCGTTTGTCTTACGGCCGAACGCCACGCGAAGCTTGCTGACTACCAGCGAGCGGCAGTGGGGAATCGCAATGCCGCGCCCGATCCCGGTCGATCCCAGGTTCTCTCGGCGCTTGAGCATCTTGAACAGCATTCCCTCGGACTTCTCGTCGAGCTTGAGCAGTGAGATCAGCTCTTTGAGAATGTCGTCCTTCGCGGTGCTCTCGAGCTCGAGCTTGACCGCGTCCTCGGAAAAAAACTCGCGCAGCTCCATTCACTCCCTCGGTTCGCTGTTGCACACGCCCGCGCGTGCGGAATCGAGCAAGTTACCGGTGAACGATAAGAGAGTCAAACCGTGACGTTGCATGCATTTCCAAGGTCCGTTAGCTTCGAAATCATGCGCTTCCCGTTCGCTGTCGACGCTGCATTGCCGCTTTATCTCGCACCGATGGCTGGTGTATCCGAGTCGCCTTTCCGGCGTCTCTGCCGCCGCTTTGGCGCTGATGTCGTGGTAACGGAGTTTCTCTCCGCCGAGGCAATCCGTCGCGAGAACAAGGCGACGCTTGCAAAGCTGCGCTTCGCTGCCGACGAGCGCCCTATCGGAGTGCAGATCTTCGGCTCCGATCCGTTGGGAATGGGAGAGGCTGCCGCACTCGTCACCGAAGTGTTCGAGCCAGAGTTCATCGACATCAACTTCGGATGCCCGGTGAAAAAGGTCGTGAAGCGCAACGGTGGCTCCGGCTGTCTCAAGGATCTCGATCTGGTGCAGACGGTCATACGATCGGTCATCAGTCACACGCATCTTCCGGTGACGGTAAAGATTCGCAGTGGATGGAGCGAGGAGATGCGCGATCCCGTGACCATTGGATTGCGCTGCCAGGACGCCGGAGCTCGCGCGCTTGCGCTTCACCCTCGCACGCGGACGCAGATGTACTCGGGTTCGGCGCGATGGGAGGAGATTGCAGCGGTCGTCGATGCGCTCGACATTCCGGTGATCGGGAATGGCGACATCAAGACGGCGGAGGACGCTGTGCGGCTTCAGCGTGAGACCGGATGCGCGGCAGTGATGATTGCGCGCGGCTCGTTCGGGCAGCCGTGGATCTTCGATCAGACGCGTGCATTGCTCGAGGGCAAGCCAAAGCCTCCCGCGCCGCCGGTCGAGGAGCGGTTCGCGATCGCCATCGAGCACGCGCGGATGGCGGAGCATTACGAGCCCGACTTGCGCGGCGCGGCGATCGAGTTCCGAAAGCATCTGGGCTGGTATGTGAAGGGATTGCCGAGCGCTGCCGAGCTCAAGAAGCGGCTGTTTGCTGTTCAGTCTTTTGGCGAGATAGAGGGGATTTTCGCCGATTATCTCGCCGGCCGGACGGAGGAGCTGGTCCCAGCGTAACTGTTGCTCTCCCAGCGGCTTGCGTGAAGCACTTCAAGTAACGTCTCAGCCTGATTTCTGTTGACTGGGGAGTGCTGGAGCGCTATATTCAATAATTAGGGGGCGACTGGCTTCGACGGGGTTGGTGAAGCTGTGGCCGCGTGCCCAGGTCCTCGGATCCTGGTAAAACCTCTGGGAAAATTTTCAACTGCCAACGATAACCTGGCACTGGCTGCGTAACTCTTAGGAGTTGCTGCACCTGCCCATGATGAAGCCCTCCTGAGGCGGCGTCATGGGTATCGCAAATTCGGGATAGTCGGGCGTCGCGCCTTCAGGCGCCCTGCGAAACTTTAGAAGGCTTGTTCAGCAGTGGGCCGCCCATCGGCCAGCGGCTGGAGACCTCAATCGATGGGATACGCACGTAGAAGCTGTGGTGAATTCAGTCTCGGACCGGGGTTCGAATCCCCGCGCCTCCACTCGTACGATGTCGATTTGAGCCGAGCGGCGCCTCGCAGGCGCCGTTTCGCTTTTCACGACTTCGCCGCGAAACGAAGACGATTTTCGGCATACAGACCCGCCGCCCACGACCTCGCAGCCGACAACTATATTGGAGCCGATGAGACTGTCAGCACTGTCCCTCGGCGCGTTGATTGGCGGGATCGCGGTCGGCTGCGGGCCGGATAAACGGGCGGCTGCGGAGAATCCCGTCAAATGGACCGTGTCGGATTCTACGGCGCAGCTGCACGCCGGAACCGCAACAACGTTGCGCCTCGCCGCCGCGATCGATTCCGGCTGGTACATCTACTCGATCACCCAGAAACCCGGCGGTCCCACGCCAATGACAATCTCCGTCGCTCCCTCGCCGCCATTCAGTCTCGATGGATCTGCTGTTGGCCCGCAGCCGATAGTCATCTTCGACAAGGAGTTCGGAATCGAAACCGAGCGCTACGAAGGGAATCCTGCTTTTGCCGTTCCGGTTTCCGTCGCTGCGACTTCAGGCGCAGAAACTAAGACGCTCGACATCAAAGTTCGCTATCAGGCGTGTAATGCCAGCTTCTGTCTCCCGGCACGGACAACGGTACTTACGACGCGCGTCGAGGTAGCAGGTCGAACATGAGCTCTTTCCTCTGGCTTGCAGCTGTCACAGGCGCGCTCTCGCTCCTCACGCCCTGCGTGTTCCCGATGATTCCGGTGACGGCAGCGTACTTCAGCCAGCTCTCGCACCGCGGACGCGGCTGGGTGCTGCGCAACGCGCTGCTCTTCGCCGGCGGGATGGTCGTGACCTTCACGGGGCTGGGACTCGCGCTCGCCCTGCTCATCGGAGCGTCCGGCCTGGCACGGCTCGCCGCCAACCCGTGGGTGAACATCGCGATCGGAATTTCCTTCGCCGCATTTGCGTTTAACCTCATGGGGCTCTGGGAGCTCAGAGTGCCATTTGCAAACGCAGCCGCAGGCAGCGCGGACGCTTCCGCCCGCGCGCGCGCAGGAAGCGGATCCGCCTCGCTCCTCATGGGCTTTGCATTCACGCTCGCTTCATTTACGTGCACGGCGCCGTTCGTCGGCCCGCTGCTCGTGTCGGCCGCGCGAGGGGACTGGCCTCGCCCGCTGCTCGGCATGCTCGTGTTTTCGCTCGTCTTCAGCGCGCCGTTCTTTCTGCTGGCTGCCGCACCGGGATGGACTCAGCACCTTCCGCGTCCGGGGAAATGGATGGTCGAGCTTCGATTCGTCGTCGGCCTGGTTGAGCTGGGCGCTGCAATCAAGTTCTTCTCGAACGCCGACCTCGTCTGGCGCACAGGCATGATTTCGCGCGAGGCCATCGTTCTCTTCTGGGCAGCGCTGATGCTGATCGGCGCGATTTATCTCGCGCGGCCGTTCGCACGGTGGGGAACAGCGACACGTTTTTCGCTTGCGCGCTCCTTCGGCGTCATCGCGTGTGTCGTGTTCGCCGGCTGGATTGCGCGAGGTACGAGCGAAGGCACACTCGGTGAGCTGGAGGCTTTTCTACCACCGGAAGAAATCAGCGAGTCGGCATCGGCGTCTCTCGCGTCGGGCGGCGGCCCGGAATCGATCCGGTATCAATGGATTCTCAACGATCATTCGGCCGCTTTGAGAAAAGCACGCGAGTCGGGCAAGCTCGTCCTTATCGATTTCACCGGCTACACCTGCACCAACTGCCGGTGGATGGAATCACGTATGTTCGCCCGCCCCGACGTGTCAAAGGCGCTGAGCAATTTTGTCCTCAGCCGTCTCTACACCGACGCGGAAGGGGAGATATACGAAACGCAGCAGGCCTTTCAGGAGCGTCATTTCGGCACCGTCGCTTTACCGCTCTACGCGATTGTCGACGCCAATGGCCGAACCGTTCGAACTTTTGCCGGACTCACCCGGAGCCCCGCCGAGTTTCTCGCTTTCCTTGGGGCTGTCTCCTAGAAGAACAGGCTCGCGGTTCTCCGTGAGCGACTCCGCCTCTTTCTTCGCGCGCGACTTGAAGATGAATTCCGGCGCCAGTAGCACTCCCAGCAACGTCAGCGGAATTATCTGCAACGTCTGAATCAGCAGTGACACCGCGATCGCATCGTTGCGCGGGACGCCGAACTGCTCCGCCGTGAGCGCGTAGACGAACTGAAAAAAGCCGACGTTCCCGGGCGTCGCGCGAATCAGAAGCCCCAGGTTTACGGCGAGAAGCGCGGCGAGACTCGCGGCATAGGGCATGGGGACATGCGCCGCCTCGGCGGCAAGCACGAACGTCACGAGCTGCCCCGCCCATGACAGCATCGAGAAAAAAAGTGCACCCAGGAATCGCGGACCGGTGGAGAGCGTCCGCGTGCTCGACGCGAACCCGGAGAGATACCGGCGTACGCGGCCCCACATCGCGAGCGGCTTGGCGCTCTCGTCGGCAACCTGCGCCGGCGAAGCTTTTCGAGCGCCGTAGAGAAACCAGACCAGCAGTATCGTTATTCCGACCAGCAGCAGCTCCGCCGGCACGCGCCATTTCTCGAGCGCGTTTGGAAGCTCGAAGGCAAGCACCCCATAAACGAGGAGGATCACGAAGCCGACCGGATCGAACAGCCGCTCGAGCGCGAGCGTCGCGAGAACGGTCGAGCTCGGTAATCCCGTTGCGCGCGAGACGAAGACTACTCGCGCAGCGTCACCGCCATTCGCGACGAGGACGTTGTTCAAGCCGGCTCCGGCGATTGTCGCTCGCATCGCGAGCGGCAGCGACGGCGATCCCGCCGGCTTGAGGAACAGCCACCAGCGCACCCCCTTTACCGCCATGGAGAGGAAGTTGATTACGACTGCGGCCACCAGCAGCGGCATGGACGCTTGACGGATGGAAGTCCACGCAGCCGTCCAGTCGATCGTTCGCGCAAAGACGACCAGGAACGCAACGATCACCGCCGTGAGAAGCCAGCGGAAACCGCGCGCTACCTTGTGATTCATGCGACGGGCAGTGTCACGAACTCGTAGCCGCGCTCTCGCAGCCGTGTGATGATTTGCGGAAGCGCACCAGCAGTCTGCATGCGATCACCGCTGGCGTTGTATCCGTCGCCGTCGTGAAGCAGCACGATCGACCCCGGCTTCACGCCCTCCACTGTCTGGTCAGCGATCGCCTGCACGCCTGGCCTGTCGCTGTCCCACACTCCGAGCGACCATCCGATGGTTCGCTCGCCCAATGAGCCCGCAATCGCGGAAACCCATGGGCTTCGGAATCCGTGCGGCGCCCGAAAAAACTGCGGTGTCTCCGAGCTGGCTCGCTCAATCGCGCGCTTGCCGAGTGTCACGTCGCGCCGGACATAATGCGGAAGCTTGAAGTGCAGCTTTCGGTGAAAGTAGCCGTGATTGCCAACCTGATGGCCTTCCTGCACCGCCCGATGGACGAGCTGAGGCCAACGCTCCGCATGCCGTCCGAGAATAAAAAACGTCGCCTGCACGCCGTACTTGGCCAGCGTATCGAGGATAGACGGGGTCGCCTCAGGATTCGGGCCGTCGTCGAACGTGAGCGCAACCTTTCGATCCTCCGTCGGCAGATGGCCCAGCACCGGCCCGAATACAAAACTGTTCCGGTGGAACGCGCCGTGTACCGCGCCTCCAAGCATGGAGAGTCCTACGGCTGCCTGCAGAATCATACCGTCACCGATGGGCCAAGAACGGCCGCATAAACGTCGAGCACGGCTTCGGTAACGCTCGGCCAACCGTACAGCTGAGCTACCTGGCGTCCCGCTTTTCCCAGACGCGCGCGAAGCGTCTCATCATCGAGAAGACGAACGAGACTGTCCGCCAGCGCGTCGCGGTCGCCGCAATGAAACATGAGTGCTTCACGCTCGTGCTTCACCACGTCGCGAAACCCCAGGATATCGGAGCATACAACGGGAGTCTCACACGCCATCGATTCCAGCAGAGTGATTCCAAACGACGCCTTCGTTGTCGGGCACGCGTAGATGGCGCTGTGAGCGTAATAGCTCGGCCTCGAGCCGAGAACTGAGCCGACAAAGGTGATGTCAGGATCGGCGCCTGCGGCGCGATAGTAGTGTTTCCGCAGCGGACCGTCCCCGACCACCACCAGCTGCGCCTCGCGGTGGCGACCCCGAACCTTCTTGAAGGATTCAATCAGCGTGGTCAGTCCATTCCTTGGATCGAATCGACCGAGGAAAAGAATGACCGGCACGTCGCGCCGGATTCCCGGCGGCGGCGGCACATGTGGATTGAAGAGGTGAAGATCGATCCCGTTCGGGACGATCGTCCAGTTCGCTTCGAAGTAGCGGTTCAATGCGACCGTCGTCGAATGCGACACCGCGATCGCCGCGGAGAGCTTGTCGAGCTTGTTCTGCAGATACTGGCGACTTATCCCGTACAGATACGAGCGCTCGAAATAAGTGTGGAAAGTTCCAAGCACGGGACAGTCCGCCTCATCCATCGCCAGCAGGGGAAGCGAAGGGCTGAGCGGAGAATGCACGTGAACGAGATCGTATCTGCCGCGCCTCAACGTCTCGCGCATTTTCTTGCGCAGCGAAAGCCCGACTGTGAGACGAGCCTGCGAGCCATTGAAGTAGACCGGCTGGCTCGTGCCCAGGCGAATGACATGCGGCTCGTCCTGCGTGCCTTCGAGCTTGGATGTGATGATGTCTACGTGGTGCCCCAGCCTGCGTGCTTCACGCGCAAAGAAATGCACGTGCTCGCAGATGCCGCCGAGGTGAGGATAGTAGTACTCCGTCACGAGCGCGATTCTGAGAGGGCGCGCGAACATCGGCGCCTCGACCGGCAGCCAGGCCGCCGGCGTCATGTCTATCGCTCTCGCGAGATTGTTAGTTCTTACCCAGGGCGGCATGAGCAGCGGCTAGGCGCGCGACGGGCACGCGGAATGGTGAGCAGGAGACATAGTCGAAGCCCATATCGTGACAGAGCTGAACGGAGCGAGGCTCGCCTCCGTGTTCGCCGCAGATTCCGATCTTCAGCTTCGGGCGCACCCGCCGTCCGTCTTCGACAGCGATCCTGATGAGGCGGCCGACGCCGGCCGCATCGAGCACCTGAAACGGATCGTCGGCAAAGATACCACGTTCGAGGTACGAAGGAAGGAAACGGCCTGCATCGTCGCGGCTCAGGCCAAAGGTTGTCTGTGTGAGGTCGTTGGTCCCGAACGAGAAGAACTCCGCTGACCGGGCGATCTCGTCGGCCGTCAGCGCCGCCCGCGGAAGCTCGATCATCGTACCGATGAGGTGGTGGATTGTCTCGCCCATTGCGCCGAGGACCTGCGCCGCGCTCTCCTCGAGGATGGCGCGCTGATTGTCGAACTCGGTTACGCTCGAGACGAGCGGGATCATGATCTCCGGCCTGACGTCGATGCCCCGTCGCGCCGCACGCACGGCAGCTTCGAAAATCGCTCGTCCCTGCATCTCGGTGATCTCGGGGAACGTGATCCCAAGTCGGCAGCCACGATGCCCGAGCATCGGATTCGTCTCACGGAGCGACTCGACGATGCGACCGAGGTCTGCACGTCGGAGGCCGAGTGTGCGCGCGAGCAGCTTGCTCTCTTCGCCTCCATGCGGAAGAAACTCGTGCAATGGCGGGTCGAGCAGGCGAATCGTAACCGGGTATCCGTTCATCGCTTCGAAGATTCCCTCGAAGTCCGAGCGTTGCATTGGCAGGAGCTTCGCGAGTGCACGCCGGCGGCCGGCCGCGTCCCGGGCAACGATCATCTCCCGCATCGGCGTGATGCGGTCCCCCTCGAAGAACATGTGCTCGGTGCGGCATAATCCGATGCCCTCGGCTCCGAACCCACGCGCGATGCGAGCGTCGCGCGGAGTATCGGCGTTTGCCCTGACGCGCATCGTTCTGATCTCGTCCGCCCAGCCGAGCAGCTCGGCATACGACTGATACACGGGAGCGGCAGAGCTTTGCAGATCGCCTGTTGTCACTCTCACGATCTCGCTCGGAACGGTCGGGAGGTGGCCGGCAAAGACCCGTCCGGTTGCGCCATCCAGCGTCAGCCAGTCGCCTTCCGATATCTCCGTGCCGTTTACCGCAAAGCTGCGACGCTCGAGGTCGACCTCGATCTCCTTGCAGCCGACGATGGCGCACTTTCCCATTCCGCGCGCGACAACCGCTGCGTGGCTCGTCATTCCGCCACGCGCTGTGAGTACCGCACGCGCGGCGACAATTCCGGCAAAGTCTTCCGGGGTGGTCTCGTCACGGACGAGTATCACGTGGTCGCCGGCGGCCGCACGGGTCTCGGCACTATCGGGATCGAACACCGCAATGCCGCTCTCCGCACCCGGGCTCGCGGGGAGCCCGGTGCAAAGTGGAACGGCGCGAACTGACGGGTCGATGATAGGATGCAGGAGCTGGTTGAGCTGTCCGGCCGGAACGCGCCTGACCGCTTCGTTCTTGTCGATGAGTCCCTCACTAACCATGTCACGGGCTATGCGCACTGCTGCGGCAGCGGTGCGTTTGCCCGTACGCGTCTGCAGAAGAAAGAGTTTCCCGCGCTCGACCGTAAACTCGAGGTCCTGCATCTCGGCATAGTGTTTTTCCAGCCTGTCCTGAGTCTGGAGCAGCTCGGTGTACGCCGCGGGCAGCCGCTCGGCCATTTCCGAGATCGCCAGCGGAGTTCTAATGCCTGCGACGACATCCTCTCCTTGCGCGTTGACGAGAAACTCTCCGTAAAACTTCGGCTCGCCGGTGGATGGATCGCGTGTGAAGGCAACACCGGTGCCGGAATCATCGCCGAGGTTTCCAAATACCATGGACACTACATTGACCGCTGTCCCAAGGCCTTCGGGGATGTTGTTTACTTTCCTGTAGTCACGCGCCTTTTTCAGCGTCCACGACTTCCACACCGCTTCGATCGCGCCCCACAGCTGCACCGTTGGATTGGTGGGAAAAGCCGCGCCCGCGCGGTTGCGCACCAGCGACTTGTATTCCTCGACGAGGTTGCGCAGTGCGTCTTCGCTGAGCTCGGAGTCGCTGCTGGCGCCGGTCGTCATCCGTCGGGCCTTCAGCAGATGCTCGAAGTCGCTTCCCGGGACGCCGAGGACGACGTCGGAGTACATCTGGATGAAGCGACGGTACGAATCGTATGCGAAGCAGGCGCTGCTGCTGAGCCTGGCGAGCCCTTCTGCTGTCCGATCGTTCAGCCCCAGGTTAAGAATTGTTTCCATCATCCCCGGCATGGAGACGGGCGCGCCGGAGCGAACAGAGACGAGCAATGGATTCGCCGGATCTCCGAACCGCCGGCCAGTTGCCTTTTCGAGGCGAGCCAGATTTCCCTCCACCTGGGCGCGCAGTCGATCGGAGTACTTTCCGTCGCGCAGGAACGCGATGCACTCGGAGCACGCAATCGTGAAGCCGGCTGGAACCGGCACGCCGAGGTTGGTCATTTCGGCGAGGTTGGCGCCCTTTCCTCCGAGGACGCTCTTCATGTCGCGCGTGCCTTCAGCGGCGCCGTTGCCGAAAAAGAAAACAGATTGGGTCATGCCGTCAGCAGCCGCAGCCGAATCGAAGCTTCTCGGGGTCGGTCGGCGGCGGAGTTGGATAGTCGCCCGAGAAACAAGCGTGACAGAATCCGTTCGGGCCGTTAGGTACCGACTCGAGCATTCCTTCGAGAGAGAGGTAGCCGAGCGTATCCACCTCGAGAGTGCGGGCTATGTCATCCACCTCGAGATTGGCGGCGATCAGCTCGTCGCGGTTGGGCGTGTCGATTCCGTAATAGCACGGGCCCGTGATGGGTGGAGAGCTGACGCGCATGTGAACCTCGCGCGCCCCCGCTGCGCGAACCATCGCTACGAGCCCCTTTGTTGTCGTGCCACGCACAATGGAATCATCCACCATTACGACGCTTTTCCCGTTGAGCACCTCGCGGACCGCGTTGTACTTCACCTTCACCTTGGCGTCGCGGCCGGCCTGCGTCGGTTGAATGAACGTGCGGCCTACGTAGTGATTGCGAATCAAAGCGAGCTCGAACGGCAACTTTGATTCCTCGGCGTATCCAAGGGCGGCGGAATTGGATGAATCCGGAACGCTGAAAACAAGCTCTGCGCCCGGAGCAGGGCATTCGCGCGCAAGTCGGCGCCCCAGAGCACGACGCGCGCGGTCTACCGATCCGCCAAACACCCTGCTGTCGGGTCGCGCGAAATACACGTACTCGAAGACGCACTGGCGGCTTTCCCGCTTCGGCAGCGGGAATGATGATCTTGTTCCGTCCGCGTCGACGGCCACGATTTCTCCGCGCTCCACCTCGCGTACAACGGTTGCTCCAACAATGTCCAGGGCGCAGGTCTCGGATGCGAAAACGGTCGAGTCACCGAGCTTGCCCATCACGAGCGGTCGCCAGCCTCGCGGATCGCGCGTTGCGAGCAGGGTCTCACCGATCATCACTACCAGCGAGTAGGCTCCTTCGACATCGCATAGCGCGTCGGCAAGACGCTCTTCGGGCTTGCCCGCCGAAGAGCGCGCGATCCGATGGACAAGCACCTCGGAGTCCATCGTCGACGTAAAAATCGCCCCGGTTTCAACGAGATCGTGTTTCAGCTCCGTGGCGTTGGTCAGATTGCCGTTGTGCGCGAGAGCGACGTATCCATCGCGCACGCGCGCAAGAACCGGCTGTGCATTCTCGATTGTCGACGAGCCTGCCGTGCTGTAGCGTGTGTGGCCGATCGCCAGGTCGCCCGCGAGACGCGCGACATCCATCGCCTCGAATCCTTCCGAGACAAGGCCCATCGTCTTCGACGCGCGCGCGCCGGTGAGTCTGTCCAGCGCAACGATGCCCGCCGATTCCTGTCCGCGGTGCTGCAATGAATAAAGCCCGAGATGCGTTATCTCAGCGGCTTTGGGGTGGGCGTAAATACCAAAGATTCCGCACATCGTCAGACGCCGGCCATGACAGGCTCGGGCTCCGGGTCGGACGCAAGCGCCGGCCGCGACATGATCTCTCGAATCGCGTTGTGATAGGCGTCGGAGAGTGCATTCACCTCGGCCCTCAGCACGTCGCCGCCCAGTCCGATACGAAAACCTTCCTCCGGACCCGTAACGCTGCCAATCTCGCGAGCAGGAACCCCGTGCGAGGAGGCAATTTGCAACACGGCCTCGACGGCGCTTGTCGAGAGAACGAACCGCGCCTGCGCCTCGCCGAACAATGCCGCACGCGTAGAAATGCCGTGATCCGATCCGAGCTCGATGTCGATGCCATGCGGCGGGTCGCGATTTGCGACGCAGCACTCTGCGAGCGCCACGGCAAGGCCACCGTCGCTGCAATCGTGCGCGGATGCGACGAGTCCGTCAGCGATGCATTCGAGAAGCGCTTCGATGGCGGCGCGCTCCGCGTCGAGATCGCACGCCGGTGGGCGGCCGGCAACAACACCGTGTATGCACGCGAGATACTCGCTGCCGCCGAGCTCGCCTGTGCACTCGCCGAAGAGGACGATGTGGTCTCCTTCGTTGCGGAACGTCGCCCGCGTCGCGTGGGCGATGTCGCTCAGCACGCCGACCATTCCAATTACCGGTGTCGGGTAGACGGCGCCGGCGGGACTCTCATTATAGAGTGATACATTCCCACCGGTGACGGGTGTCGAGAGGGTCGTGCAGGCCTCGCCTATTCCCGCTATGGCCTCGCTCAGCTGAAAGAAGACTTCGGGCCGCTTCGGATTGCCGAAGTTGAGACAGTTCGTGATTGCCATCGGACGTCCGCCGCTGGCCGCGACGTTGCGCGCGGCTTCGGCCACGGCGAGACGTCCTCCCATTCGTGGGTCGAGATAGACATAGCGCCCGTTGCCGTCGGTCTTGAGCGCGAGGCCCTTTCGCGTTCCGCGCACGCGGATGACGGCTGCGTCGCCGCCAGGGCCAACGACCGTGTTCGTGCGAACGGTCGAGTCATACTGTCGGTAAGCCCAGGCCTTGCTCGCAATTGTCGGCGAAGCGAGAAGCTGCAGCAGTGTCCACGAGCGATCACTCTCCTCCGGAAGCTCTGCGATTGCGTCCACGTCAACGGCGCGCAAGGCCGCAATCTCAGGGTCTTCGCGTGCCGGCGGCGAGTAGCGCGGGCAATCCGTGACGAGCCGCGAACCCGGGAACTCAGCGACGATCCGCTCGCCCTCTGTTACGCGATAAACGGGCTCGGCAATGACTTCACCGATCACCTCCGCTTCCAGATCCCATTTTGCGAGTATCGCTCTGACTTCGTCCTCCCGCCCGCGAAGTGCGACGACGAGCATCCGCTCCTGGGATTCGCTGAGCAGAATCTCGTACGGAGTCATGCCTGTCTCCCGCACCGGGACTTTGGTGACGTCGATCACCACGCCAACTTCGCCGCGCTCGGCCATCTCCGCCGAGGAGGAGGTGAGCCCGGCTGCTCCCATGTCCTGGATGGCTACGATATGTCCGCTTGCGATGAGCTCGAGGCTCGCCTCGAGAAGAAGCTTCTCGGTGAACGGGTCGCCCACCTGCACACGCGGCCGCTTTGCGTCGCTCGCCTCCGAGAGATCTTCCGAAGCGAACGATGCTCCATGAATTCCGTCGCGACCCGTGCGGGCCCCGACCGCCATTATCGGGTTGCCGACTCCCTCGGCCTTTGCGCGAATCAGATCTTTCTCGTGCACCAGGCCGACGCACATCGCGTTGACGAGAGGGTTTGTCTCATAGGCTGGATCGAAGACGATCTCGCCGGCAACGGTGGGAATACCGACGCAGTTTCCGTAGTCGCCAATTCCTTTTACGACTCCCGAAAAGAGGTATCGCACTCGCGCGCTCTCGAGAGATCCGAAGCGTAGCGAGTTGAGCATGGCCACCGGACGTGCTCCCATCGTGAAGACGTCGCGGAGAATTCCACCGACGCCGGTTGCCGCTCCCTGGTACGGTTCGACGGCCGAGGGATGATTGTGCGACTCGATCTTGAAAGCGACGGCCATGCCGTCACCAATCGAGATCACGCCGGCGTTCTCGCCCGGACCCTGGAGCACATACGGCGCTGAAGTCGGGAGCGTCTTCAGCAGATTTCGGGAATGCTTGTAAGAGCAGTGCTCACTCCACAACGCGCTGATGATTCCGAGCTCGGTGAATGTAGGCGTGCGTCCGAGCATTCTTGCGAGCCAGTCGAATTCAGCGTCAGTCAGTCCGTGCTCCGCGACGATGTCGGGAGTGATTGGCGGATCGCCGGGGCGGGGAAGGACCTTCGTCACGCTGACGCAGCCGATTCGAGTAGAGACTCGAAGATTCCAATGCCGTCACACGAACCGACGATCTGATCCATTGCCCGCTCAGGGTGTGGCATGAGCCCCACGACGTTGCCGCGCTCGTTGACTATCCCCGCGATGTTATTGGCCGCGCCGTTCGGATTTGCCCGCGCCGACGCTTCTCCCCTGGAATCCACGTAGCGGAAAACCACTCGTCCCTCACTCTCGAGCTTGTCCAGCGTCTCTGCATCGGCCGTATAGCGCCCATCGCCGTGGGCAACTGGCATCGTGACGAGCTGACCCGGCTCGTACGACGACGTGAAAATGGTCCGAGTATTCTCGACCCGCATTGTGATCGGCGACGAAACGAACTGCAGTGTCTGATTTCGAAGCAATGCTCCGGGGAGCAGGCCGGCCTCGCACGCGATCTGGAATCCGTTGCAAATGCAGAGAACGGGTGCGCCGCGGCGCGCGTGCAACACGACCTCGTTCATGATCGGACTGAACCGCGCGATCGCGCCGGGACGCAGGTAATCGCCGTAGCTGAATCCCCCCGGGAGCACGACTACATCCACGCCCTGCAGATCGCGGTCCTTGTGCCAGATGTAAACTCCCTGTTCCCCAAGCGTGTCGACGACCCCGCGCATAGTGTCGTAGTCGCAGTTCGAGCCCGGGAAGGTGACGATTCCAAACTTCATGCAGGTGTCGCGGATTCGATCTCGAAGTCTTCCGTCACAGGGTTGGCGAGCAGGCGCTCACACATTGCCGTTACCGACGTTACTGCGGCGTCGGCATTCTCGCTTTCGGTGTCGATAGTCAGGTGGCGGCCGACGTGCACTGACATCACTCCCTCGAACCCCAGCGAATGAAGGGCGCTTTCCACGGCCTTACCCTGCGGATCGAGGATGCCGCGGCGAGGAGTGATATGAACGGATACACGGAATATGCTCACAGGTCCTCGTCGGGCGCCGCGGGGCGAGGTGGAAAATCGCGCGGGCGATTTTCGTCCTCGCGAGGATAAGGACGCCGGCGTTTGCGCCGGCGCGTCCCTCGCTGCGGAACCGGGCCGATGTCCGGCACCAGTATCTCCGGCGGATCGGTCCGCCCGACGTCGAACTCCTCGTCGTCGTCGGTAATTACCGGGATGTCCCCGCGTGGAAGCTTGCCGATCAGTCCAAAGAATACTGTTTTGCCCACACCGTAGAGGACATAAGCGACAAGGGCTGGGAAGTAGAATTGTTTCTGCAGGAAGATGATGCCCAGGATCGTACCGGCCACGACGAGTGAGCCGAGGATCTCCGAGATCTTGCGATAGCCGATAGTCGGGACTGCGGGATACGAGACGTTGCTGATCATCAGAAAAGCGAGGGCCAGCATCAGGAACCGGAGCCAGAAATGCCACGGCAGATCTCCAAGGATGGTCTCCGTGTACAGCGGGGTCTGACTGAACCAGTAATAGGTGGCGAGCGTCATTCCCGCGGCGGGGCTGGGCAGCCCGTGGAAGTACCGCTTGGCCCGGCCCGCCTGCTCGACGTTGAAGCGCGCGAGTCTGATTGCCGCGCAGGCAACGTAGAAAAAGACGACGAGCCAGTCCCACCCCTCACGATTCAGGATCGCGAAGTACATGATCATCGCTGGAGCCAGTCCGAACGAGATCACGTCAACGAGCGAGTCAAGCTCCGAGCCGAATCGGGATCCGCTGCCCGTTGCCCGCGCCACGCGTCCGTCAAGCGCGTCGGCAACTCCGCCCAGCACGATCAACAGTCCGGCCAGATCGAGCTGATTGCGCGACGCGCTGATTATCGCGAAGACGCCGCAGAAGAGGTTGGCCAGCGTCAGGCCGCTCGGCAGAACCACGACGCTTCGCCGAAGCTTCTGCCGGCCACGCCTCACCCGATGCTCGCGGGGCTCGTCCGGGGTGCCGATCATTGCAGCTCTGCCAGCACGGTCGTCCCGGCGGTCGTCAGATCACCAACCTTGGCGAGGACTCGGGCGTCAGCGGGAACGAAGACATCCACCCGCGATCCGAATCTGATCAGTCCCATTCGGTCGCCCTGACGCACAACCGTCCCAACCTTGCTATACGTCACGATTCGTCGCGCGATCAGCCCCGCTATCTGGCGAACCAGCACGCGGTGCTGACCGGATTCAATTCCAACCGACATCTGCTCGTTCTCGAGACTGGATTTCTCGGCGGCCGCGTTGATGAACTTTCCCTTGTTGTAATGCACGTAACTCACCGTCCCGTCCACCGGGTACCTGTTTACATGGACGTTGAAGACGTTCATGAAGATGGACATGCGGACGGCCCGGCCCTTGATGAAGGCCGACTCATCCACCTCCGTCAGCATTATGAGCCGTCCATCGGCGGGAGCGAGGACCAGCTGGGCGCCTCGGTCGCCCGTACGCTCGGGATCGCGGAAGAAGTACGCGACCCACAGGGCAATGAGCGTTACGATCACTGCGAGCAACCACAGCGCCCAGGACCTGCGTGCCAGAGCGAGAGCGAACGCTGCTACGGCAGCGAGTGTCGCAATGCCAATGAAAAGGTATCCTTCGCGCGCAAAGTTCAATGGATCGGTCCATTCCGAAGAGGCGCGCCTGTCAACCGGCGGAAGATTTCGAGATACCGGTCGCTCGTGGCGTGCACGACGTCCGGCGGCAGGGGCGGCGCAGGATGCTCGCCGTTCCAGTTGCCGAGGCGCCGCTCACCGTCGAGATGATCGCGTAGCGGCTGCTTGTCGAAGCTCGGTTGAGTCCGGCCGGGCTTGAAACCTTCGTGCGGCCAGAATCGGGAGCTGTCGGGAGTCAGCACTTCGTCCACTAATATAACCTCCGCAGGGTCGAATCCCCGCGAGCTTCCCGAGTAGCCAAACTCCAGCTTCGTATCCGCGATGATGAT
The DNA here is from genome assembly GCA_035633115.1 of Gemmatimonadaceae bacterium. NCBI lineage: Bacteria > Pseudomonadati > Gemmatimonadota > Gemmatimonadia > Gemmatimonadales > Gemmatimonadaceae > Gemmatimonadaceae bacterium. The sequence goes on from DASQFN010000047.1 coordinate 329,767, forward strand.
GCCGCGCTCGCCCGCGACCGCGCGGCCGTATTCGTAGACAAGGCGTGTCAGACGCTCCAGCTCGGCTGTGGCTTCGCTCCCCACAAGCTCGCGCATCTTCGAGATGGTGATGTTCTCGTCGTGCCCGTGTTCGGCTTTCGTTGCCGGACTGAAAAGCGGCACCGGCAGGCGCTCCGCCTCACGGACGTTCGGAGGAAGTTTCTCGCCGGCCAGAGTCCCGTGCGCCAGATACTCCTTCAACGCCGACCCCGCGATGTATCCGCGAATCACGCATTCAACCGGAAACACTTCCGCACGAACGCAGAGCATCATCCGATCGCGAAGCTCATCGGCGTGCGCCGCAAGCTGCGGCAGCCGCCGAATGATCTCTTCACTGTCGGCGGAAAGCATGTGATGGCGAACGAGGCCGGCAAGCTGCTCGAGCCACCATGCGGTGAGCTGCGTGAGAACGGCGCCCTTGAACGGAATCGTCTCCGACATCACGACGTCGAAGGCGCTCACCCGATCGGTTGCAACGAGCAGCAGGCGCTCAGCGTCGACTTCGTAGACGTCTCGCACCTTGCCCCGCCGGAGAAGCGGGAGGGGAAGCCCCGTCTCCGCGACCAGCACTTAGACGCGCACCTCCGTGTGGCCGGCGCCGTCTTCAGCACCCGCCAGCAGCGGCGCGACAACCTCATCGAGGAACTCGTCCACCTGCTGTGGCGCTCGACCGACGAACGCCCGCGGGTCCGCCGCATCTTCGATATCGTGACGGCTCAGGCCGAGCTGAGGGTCGCCAGCCAGTCTATCGAGCAGCCCACCTGATTCGCGTCCATCAGAGGCGTCTCTTGAAAACGCAACGGTATGGCGACGGATGGCTTCGTGAGCGTCCTGGCGATCGCGTCCGCCGCGGACCGCCAGCACAATGAGGCGCTCTGTGGCCATCAGGGGCAGCTCGGCGCGGACACGCTCGGCGATTCGGTTGCGCCGCACTTCGAGTCCCGACGCGACATTGCTCATGAGAATGAGAATCGCTTCGGCGGCGAGAAATGATTCAGGAATAACGAGCCGTCTGTTCGAGCTGTCGTCGAGCGTGCGCTCGAGGAACTGAACAGAATGTGTCTGGTTCGCGTTGGGCTCGAGCGAGAGAACGAAACGGGCGAGACCGGCAATGCGCTCTGATCGCATCGGGTTTCGCTTGTAAGCCATGGCCGAGGAGCCAACCTGCTCCTGCTCGAAAGGCTCCTCGATCTCGCCGAACGACTGGAGCATGCGGATGTCGCCGCTGAACTTGGCTGCCGAAGCGGCGATGCCTGCGACGACAGCGAGAATCGAAGCGTCGAGCTTGCGTGTGTATGTCTGGCCGGTGACACTCAGCGACGATGGAAAATCCATCATCGCGGTGACGCGCCTGTCCAGCTCGCGGACCTTAGCATGGTCGCCCTCGAATATCTCGAGAAAGCTCGCCTGCGTTCCAGTCGTTCCTTTCACTCCGCGGAAAGGAAGAGTCGAAACGCGGTGGTCGAGATCCAGCACGTCGAGAACGAGGTCCTGCATCCACAGTGTGGCGCGCTTTCCGACAGTCGTGAGCTGAGCCGGCTGCAGGTGAGTGTATCCCAGTGTGGGCTCGTCCTTCCATTCCGCGGCGAATGCCGCGAGCGAGCGCAGAACTCCAACGAGTCTTCCCCTCAGGAGGTGGAGACCGCGCCTCATCAGAATGAGGTCTGCGTTGTCGGTGACGTAGGCACTCGTTGCGCCGAGATGTATGAACGGCTTTGCGGCAGGTGCGGCGTCGCCGAAAGCGTGAAGGTGTGCCATCACGTCGTGACGGAAGCGTCGTTCGTACGCAGCGACCGCGTCGAAATCGATGCCGTCCAGATTCGCGCGCATCTGCTCCATCGCTGCGTCCGGAATCGGGACGCCCAGCGCCTTCTCGGCTTCCGCAAGCACGAGCCATAGCCGGCGCCACAGGCCGTACCGCGTCCGCGCAGACCACAGCTCGAGCATCGCCTCCGATGCGTATCGCTCCGAAAGGGGTGACGAGTATGTGTCGTGCATCATTACTGGATCACGAACTCGGTTGTGTATACCTGGCCTCCGCGCTCCAGGTACATCACGATCACTCCGCGTCCGGCGTAATAGTCGATCGCTCGCGCGGCTGATTGGGCGTCTGCGATTGGCACTCGATTGACTTGAAGGATTACGTCGCCCGCCTGAATTCCCAGCTGCTCGGCCACCCGCGGCGTCACCATCTGCACGAGTGCTCCATTCGCGCGGCGCACGCCACGCTCTGCCCTGATTGCGGGCGTCAGCGTGACGAGCTGAATCTCACGGAGAACCGTCACCTTCGGTGCATTCACCTCCGGCAGGTCGGCGACCTTCACGCTCACGCGTACCGTTTGTCCACCACGCCGGAGCACTAGCGGCACATCCTCTCCAACCCGCAGCTCCAGCCGCTCCGCTTCCCAGTCGTACGGGTTATGGATCGATCGTTCCCGCGATTGTGCCAGCACGTCCCCCGCACGGATGCCGGCCCGGTCCGCCGGCGAGCCCGCGACGACCGAGACAATCGGAATTCCGTTCGACGAGGAAGCGCGGGTTCTCGTCGCGCTGCCGAGCTGAAGCTTGATGCCAATCCACGGCCGCCGCACGACGCCGTGCGCGAGCAGATCGTCCGCTACGCGCCGAGCCCGGTTGATCGGAATCGCGAAGCCAAGGCCGATCGACCCGCCGCTCGGCGAATAGATGGAGCTGTTCACGCCGATCACCTGACCCAGCGCGTTTACGAGAGGCCCGCCCGAGTTGCCGGGATTGATGGACGCGTCCGTCTGTATCATGTCGACATAAACGCCTGAGCCCTGACTCTGTGCAGCGAGATTGCGGCCGGTTCCGCTGACGACGCCGGCCGTCACGCTCGGCTCGGTATTCGCCAGCATGAATCCGTAAGGATTTCCAATTGCTATTGCCCATTCTCCAACGAGGAGATTGGACGAATTGCCCAGAGGAGCGACCGGGAAGCCCTTGGCGTCGATCTTGATCACCGCGAGATCGTTGGATTCGTCCGCCCCGAGGAGCCTGGCCGGATACGTTGTGCCGTCGCGCATTGCAACGGAGATGCGTGATGCGCCGGTGACGACGTGTGCGTTCGTCAGAATCACGCCGTCCTCGCGGACGATGAAGCCCGACCCGAGGCCGGCGGCAGAGCGTGTGCCGGAACGACCGCCGAAGAATTGCTCCAGCAGGTCCGCGGGGACCCGCTCGACGACCTCCGTTTGCACGGTCACCACGCTCGGTGCAACTCGCGCGACGGCCGCGGTAATCGCGGTGCGCCGGCCAGCGGCAATCTCCTCTGTGCGCTGTGCCGGAAGCTGTGTCGCCTCGGCGGCCGGCAGCGCCTTTTCCTCGCAAGCGCCAACGAGCACAGGGAGAAGGGCGATCCACAGAGGTGATTTCATTGCTGATCCACAGGGGCTCGCGGACGCTTGCTGAGGCTGCTGAGGAATCGATCCAACCCCCGATCGGTGAGCGGATGAAGAAGCAGCGAGCGCAGCACAGCAGGCTCGACGCAAACGATCTGAGCGCCGGCAGTGATGCATTCCGTGAACTGCGTCGTAGTGCGGGGAGAGGCGACCATCACATCGCACTCGCACTCGCTTGCGGCGAGGAGCGAACGGATCTCGGTAACCGCGTTGGTGCTCGTCTGACCCTGAGCGTCGAGGTCGTGCAGGGACACGCGAACCATCGATGCACCTGCCTTTGCGGCGAGGACGGCCTGCGCGCCGTTGAACACGTAAGTCGCACAGATGCCGATTCCTTCTGCATTCAGACGATGCATGGGAACGAGGGCATCCTCCACCAGGGGAAGCTGAACGACGACGTTGTCGGAGATTCTGGCGAGCTCACGTGCGGCCTGATACATGTCGTCGCCGCTGATCGCGCCGACCTCGACGCAGATCGGAACTGCAAACTCCTGTGCAATAGCCGCGATCAGGTCGTGTGCCCCGACCGCGGCCTGGCCCGCCGAATGATCATACTCGGAAAAGATCACTCCGTCGGCGAATCCGGCCGCCGAAGCCTGCCGGATCTCGTCGATCGAGACGCTCTCGATGAAAATGTTCATGTGGCTCGCAGATAGAGTTCGGGAGGATATTCAACCTGGTCGAGGTAGAGCGCATGCGGTGGCACCGGCGGTGACGCCTCGTGGTTGTCGCCGGATTCGAGCAGTCGTTTCACGAGGCCTGCATCGCGGCGGCCGCCGGCAACGTCCAGCATCGTGCCCACGAGAAATCGGACCATGTGGTGCAAGAAACGGTTCCCCCGGATTCGGAAATCGATGCCGTCGCTCCGCTCGGTCCACGCTGCCTCATAGATGGTGCAGCGATGCTCATCGTGCACGGGGGCGGTGCCTTTTACCGCGAAAGCGCGGAATGAGTGATCGCCGATTATTTCGGCCGCGGCCTGATCGAGTGACGTCATGTCAATTGGGCGCCGCCAGGAAAGCTCGCGATTTCTTCTGAACGGTGACTCCGCCTCCTCATCGGTTCCAACCAGATAGCTGTAGCTCCGCGACAACGCACTATATCGCGCATGAAATTCCTGGCGCATCTCGAATGATGATTTCACCCAGACATCCGAAGGTAGGACCGCGTTGAGCGAGCGTCGCAGCGCCGGCGCGGTCCATTTTTCCGGCACTCTCACTCCCGCGGCCTGACCGCGAGCGTGAACTCCGGCGTCGGTCCTTCCTGCGCCGAGCACGGATACGTGCGACTGGCACAATCTGAGCAGCGCGTCCTCGACAACGCCTTGCACGGTTCTTTCATCAGGCTGCCGTTGCCACCCCGCGAAGCCCGCTCCGTCGTACTGCAGTACAAGTTGCATGCAGCGTGACGTCATGGCTGAAGTTACCGTGCGGCGGAAACTGCCGCGAGTGTGCGAGTTGGAGTCAGTGACGTTTGTTGATCGGCTCAGCCTCCCATTCTCAGATGTGCCCACCGACGAAATAGAGTGGACGACCCGCGCGACGATCCTGGTGATTGACATTCAATGATGCAACGCTCAAACTCGGGACGCGCACTCTGCGTTTCCGGACCAAATGCCGCCTCGCACACTCGCCAGTCTAGCCACGGTTCTTTCCGCAGCCCGCGATGCGGATGCCGCGCTGACGCTGCTGCAGCACGAAGCGTGGGACATCGAACGCTCGGCGCAGGTCGCGCTTTTTTTGTGTGATTCGCGCCGCCAGCTCATAACCGAGCGCCTGACTCCAGTTGCCGGCGGCATCGGCCGAACCCCCATGAACGTCGCAGTGGACCATCTCCCGGCGCCAATTCGCCGGACTCTCGCGTCTGGCTCGGCGGTCGCGGACTTCGGTACTGAGTCGGACGACTACCTGAAGCTCCTGGGTCTGGCGCCACAGCAGGGCGGTGGAATTCTTTCTGTTCGTGGTCTTACACTCGACGGCGAGATCTGTGGGTTTGTCGCCGTGTACGAGCCGAGGCGACGGTTCGGCAATCGAGTCATCGAGCGGCTTGCCCCGGCAATCGACTTGTTTGCGCTCGCATTCGAGCGCATCGCGGAGCACGACGCGCGCTTCGAGGCGGTGCAGGCTCTGGAGGAGCTGACGCGGAACATCCACTCCGAGTACAACAGCGCCGTCCGCGGGCTCAAAGCCGAGCTCGATCAGGCACGGTCACTCAATGGCTCACCCGACGAGGCCGCGGCTCAGCGGATTGCCGAGCTCGAGCGGGCAATCGCCGCTGCTGCCGACGACGCACACGCGAGAGGAGCCCGTCTCACGGCAGTCGAAGACCAGATTGCGCGAGCCGTCAGCCGCCTGGAGGAGGCTCACGTGGAGCTTCACTCGCAAGGTGAGCTCGCACGGAATCAGGGGCGCACTCTATATGAGATCGAGCGCGCACTCGATGAAGGCGGCGATCCGGAAGAAATCGTGCGAAGAGTCAGGGCCGCGTTCAGCCCGCGCAGCTGACCCGAGGCTCAGATGACTGCGGTCCCGCCTCAGTCGCCGCTTTACGCGGCAATCGTCAAGCTCGCGCATCATTCCGCTCTCACGGCAACCGATGCTGCAGATGCATTCGGTGTGATCATGAGAGGCGAGGCCACCGCGGTTCAGATAGCCGCCATGCTCACCGGCCTTCGCGTACGGGGAGAGACGGCCGATATAGTCGCCGGTGTCGTCCGAGCACTGAGGGCGGTGATGGTGCGCCTCGATTCGTCCGATCCGGATTCGCTCGTCGACACGTGCGGGACCGGAGGCGGCGCCGTCACGACGTTCAATATCTCCACAGCAGCCGCACTTTTGGCGGCCGGGGCCGGAGTGCGAATCGCAAAACATGGGAACCGGTCGTTCACGTCGCGGTGCGGCAGCGCCGACGTCCTCGAAGCGCTGGGAGTGAAGCTCGAGGTCCCGGTGACGACGATGGCGGCTGCTCTGGAGAGCGCGGGAATCGTCTTCATGTACGCTCCGCTGATGCATCCGGCGATGCGTCACGTCGGCCCGGTGCGGCGAGAGCTCGCGATACCTACGGTCATGAATGTGGTCGGACCGCTTGCAAACCCTGCCGGTGCCCGGCGGCAGGTTGTCGGAGTTGCCGATCCCAATCGGGTGCCGATTCTCGCGGGCGCGCTCCTCGAGCTGGGCTCACTCCATTCGCTCGTGGTTCATGGAGAGCCGGGCCTGGACGAGATCTCACCGCTCGGCCGCACGAGCGTTGTGGAGGTGCGCGACGGCCGCGCGACCGAATGGACGATCGACCCTGCGGAGTTCGGCTACATGGGCATGAATGCGGATGCTCTCGCCGGGGGCGACTCGGCGAACAATGCGCGAATCATCCTGGAGATTCTTGGCGCTCAGGCAGTTAGCACGGATCCCTCGGCCGCCCGGGCCGCGGTCGTGATGAATGCAGCCGCGGCGATTTACGTCAGTGGGAACGTGGCCTCGTACTCGGAAGGCGTCGCGGCCGCGCGGAACGCACTCGAGAAAGGCGAGGGGATCCGCGCTCTGGACCGCCTCAGGTCGGCTTACGCGGCGAGCTGATCAGCAGCGGCGAATCACGCCCACGACGACGCCCTGAATCGAGATGTCGTTCTCATGGACGTAGATCGGCGTCATCGATTCGTTCGCCGGCTGGAGACGGATCCTTCCGTCCCGCTCGCGATAGAATTTCTTCACGGTAGCGGAATTGCCGTCGACCAGCGCGATGACCATCTCACCATTGTCAGCCGCCTGGCGCTCATTCACGACGACAAAATCTCCGTCGCGAATCTGTTCGTCGATCATTGAATTGCCGCGGACACGAAGGACATAATGGTTGCCGCCCCGCCGAACGAGGTCATCTGGCACCCCGATGGACTCGCGTGTCTCTATGGCCTCGATGGGCAGACCAGCAGCCACCGTACCGACCAGCGGAAGCTGATGTGCGCGAGGGTACATCTCGGACGGTAGAACCTCGATTGCACGGCTCTCGTTGTACTCTCTCTTGATGTAGCCCTTCTTCTCGAGGTTGCTCAGGTGCTCATGCACTGTTGCCAGCGAGCTGTATCCGAATTTGCCTGCGATTTCCTCGAAGCTGGGCGCGTAACCGCGCTCCTCGGAGTACTCTGAGAGGTAAGTGAGAATCTCCCTTTGGCGCTTTGTCAGCGACATATCTTTCCCTCGAAGATTGGTTTCTTCGCCTGCGACCTGACCGAACATTTGCCGAATTCAAAGGATAGCCGAACAACGCCCGAAACGCAAGGTAAAACGCTTTGGGCCCCGCCAAAGGGCGCCCTGGGAGCCCTGATAAAAGCGGCGACCGACCGGGCGGCGGCCCTCGAACGGCGAACATCCGAACTCGAAGCGGAGGCTCTCGCGATGCCACGCGCTCCATCACTTTTCAGCGCGCTTCGGGCTTCACATGTTGCGGTGATCGCCGAGATCAAGCGAGCTTCGCCATCTCTCGGCGGGATTCGCCCCGGACTCGACGCCGAAGCACAGGCACGAGCTTACCGGCGAGGCGGGGCAGCCGCGATTTCAGTGCTGACGGAGCCTGACCGGTTCGGCGGGTCCGACGACGACATCCGTACGGCAGCTCGCGGTGCCGCGCTCCCGATTCTCCGGAAGGATTTTCACGTTTCCGTCTCACAGCTTCACGAGGCGCGCTGCCTCGGCGCTTCGGCAGCGCTCCTCATCGCCCGAGCGCTCGAGCCCGCGCTTTTCTCGCACTTTCTCGAAGCGGCGAGAGCAATCGAGCTGGAGATTGTGGCCGAGGTTAGAGATATAGCGGAGCTGGATAGAGTTCTCGCGGCAGGAGCGACAATCATCGGGGTAAACAACCGGAATCTCGAGAGCCTCGTGATCGAGCAGGGGACCGCAGAGTCACTCATCCCGCGAATTCCTCACGGCGTCATCGCCGTTGCCGAAAGCGGGTATGCCGACAGAGCGAGCATAGAACGCGTTGCCGCCTGTGGTGCCGATGCCGTGCTGATCGGCTCCTTTCTCTCAGCCTCGGCCGATCCGCGGGCTGAAGTCGAACGACTTACCGGGGTAGGCAGAGTGAATCGTGGCAGATAGCGATCAAATACCGCAAGCTCAGGCGGATGCGACCCCGCTCATCAAGTTCTGCGGAATAACGAGGACGGAGGACGCGACGGCAGCCGCGAGGCTCGGTGCCGCGTACGTCGGGGCGATTTTCGCGACAAGCCCGCGGCAAGTCGATGAAGCCACAGCCCGCTCCGTGTTCAGTGCGGCAGGTTCCGGCATTGGAAAGGTCGCGGTTTTCGCGGGCGGTGCGATCGAGAATATCGCCGCCGCTGCAGAACGCGTGGCGGCAGATGTTGTCCAGCTCCATGGTGACATCGGGCCGGCGACCATTGAAGCGCTTCGCGCGAGATTCGCTGGTAAGATCTGGGCAGTCGGCTCGGTCGATCCCGACGGGGAGCTGCTCAGTCCCCATCTCGACGATCTTGCCCGGGAAGCCGATGCGATTGTCTTCGATACCCGGGTCTCCGGGCGGACCGGTGGCACGGGCGTGCCCTTCGATTGGGGTCGGCTCGCGGATACCGTCGATCGCGCTCGACAGGACACCAGCATCGTTCTGGCGGGTGGTTTGGACGCCGGTAACGTCGCCTTTGCTATTCGTGCCCTTCAGCCCAACGTCGTCGACGTTTCCTCCGGAGTCGAGGCGTCACCCGGAATCAAGGATCACTCGAGAATGCTTGCTTTTGCGGAAGCGGTACGTTCCGCGTCTACAGATGGAGGGAGAACCACCTCTTCCTCATAACGAGTCACCGAATGACAACTACGGCGGAGACCGGCCGGTTCGGCGCCTTCGGGGGCCGATACGTTCCGGAAACATTGATACCAGCTCTGGATGAGCTGGCTGCGGCGTTCGACGCGGCCGTTGCCGACTCGGCATTCATGGTCGAGGTGGATGAAATGCTGTCGAGCTATGTCGGCCGGCCGTCGCCGCTCAGCTCGGCGCCCCGGCTTTCGGAAGCACTCGGCGCGACCGTCTTCCTCAAGCGCGAGGACCTCAATCACACCGGCGCGCACAAGATCAATAACACCGTCGGTCAGGTGCTGCTCGCGCGGCGGATGGGTAAGCGACGCATCATCGCAGAAACCGGTGCAGGCCAGCACGGCGTTGCGACGGCGACAGTGTGCGCGCGATTCGGCCTGGACTGCGTCGTTTACATGGGCGAGGAAGACATCAGGCGCCAGGCGCTCAACGTTTACCGCATGCGGCTGCTTGGGGCCAGGGTAGTTCCGGTCACCTCGGGAACGCGGACGCTCAAGGACGCGACCAGCGAAGCGATTCGCGACTGGGTGACGAACGTGGGCGAGAGCTATTACGTCATCGGCTCTGTTGTTGGTCCGGCGCCATATCCAAGGATGGTGCGCGAATTCCAGGCTGTCATCGGGAAAGAAGCCCGCGAGCAGATTCTCGCCGCCGTTGGTCGCTTGCCGTCGGTCGTGGTTGCCTGTGTCGGAGGCGGATCAAACGCCCTCGGAATCTTTCACGCATTTGAGAGTGACAGGGCTGTTCGGCTCGTTGGAGTCGAGGCGGCCGGGCGCGGTCTCGACTCGGGTGAGCACGCCGCGTCGCTTCTGAAGGGGTCGCCGGGCGTATTACACGGGAGCTTCAGCTATCTCCTTCAGGATGCCGACGGTCAGGTTCATCCCGCGCATTCAATTTCAGCGGGTCTCGACTACCCTGGCGTCGGCCCGGAGCATTCGTTTCTCAAGGAATCCGGCCGCGCGGAATATGTCGCTGTGACGGATGGTGAGGCCGTCGAGGGATTCAAGATGTTGAGCCGCCTCGAGGGAATCATTCCGGCGCTCGAAACTGCACACGCAATCGCCTGGGCTGCGACAAACTCGTGGTCACCCGACGATGTGGTTCTCATCTGTGTCAGCGGTCGCGGTGACAAGGACATGGCTCAGCTCTCCGAGCATGGAGCCCTCGACCAGTGACGGAGCTCCGCTCGAACCTCGCGCTCGTGGAAGATTCCGATGAGCCGCCCTTCGAGATATCGGTTGTCACGGACGTCCTTCGCCAGTTCGGGAAGGCGGCGCGCGCGCAACAACTGTATGCGTCCAACAATCCAATGCATGCGCGGGCGATGACCTCGGTGCGTGAATCGCTCAAGGCGCTCTGGGACCACGCCAGCTCGCTCGAGCTTCAGATTACCGACAGCACCTTCGCCTGGCTCGGGCGCACGGTCATCGAGGAGCCTGGACGTACGTCGGACAGTCTGCCGTGGCTCTTCTACAAGGATGGCGTACGGGAGCTGACGATGCTGCCCGGGTTCGAGGATGAAGAGCTCGCGATGCTTCTTGAAATCGTCCAGCGGACCAGACTTGCATCGGCTGACGACGACGACATGCTGACGCGCCTGTGGGAGCGCGAATTCGGGTTCCTTCAGTACAAGTACGTCGAGCTCGCGGTTGAAGTCGGGGCGCCGCTGCTGGCACACGGCATAGTCGCTGGGTCGAAAATCGTTTCACCGAGGGCGGTCGAGTCGCAGGAGAGTGAAGTTCTCTCCGCGTCGTCCTTCGCGCGGATGGAAGAATACGATTCCACGCTCTACTTCCTCGAGGACTCGGAGATCGACTACCTCCAGCGGGAGATAAAGAGTGACTTCAGCTCGGATCTGCGAAGCAGAGTAGTCGCATCACTGCTCGACACATACGAATCCGAGCTCGACCCCACAGTCCGGGAGGAGATCGCCGCCATCCTGGAGCAGTTCTTTCTCGTGATGCTTTCGCTCGGCCATTTCGGCCCGGCGGCCTACATCATTCGAGAGGCAAAAGTTACAGCGGGCCGCGCGCGGAACGTTCTCGACACCGAAAGAGAGCGGCTCCTCGCACTCGCGGACGGGCTGAGTGAGCAGGAGGCTATCGAGCAGCTGCTGCAGACTCTCGAGGCAACTGCGCTCAGACCGCCGCAGAACGATCTTCACGAGCTGCTGATGCAGCTTCATCCCAAGGCGATGGCGAGCATCCTCGGGTGGCTTGGTGGAAGCACGAATGCCGAGCTCCGCGCTCTGCTCGAGAGCGCTGCTTCGCGGATGGCGGCTTCGCATACGACGGAGCTTGTACGTCTGATTTCGGTCGAGGATGGGGTGGTCGCCTTCGAGGCGATCCGCCGCGCGGGTTCGCTGAAGGCGGCTGCGGCGGTTCCCGCTCTGGCCGGAGCGATTGCGCAGGGAACTCCGGAGATGCGTATTGCGGCCGTCACTGCGCTCTCGCAGATCGGCTCGGCCGGTGCGATGGAAGCTCTCGGCCGCGCGCTCGAGGATGAGGACACCGACATTCGGATCGCTGCAGTCCGCGTGCTCGCGACGCGCGGCCACAGCGCGGCGGTTCCGCGGATCGAAGCCCGCATTCGTACGTCGAGCGTTCGTGACGGATCTCTCGCGGAGAAGATGGCGTTCTTAGAGAGCTACGGTGCGCTGGCCGGTGAGGCAGGCGTTGGGTTTCTCTCCGGTATCCTCAATTCGCGCGGATTCTTTCACAGGCGAGAACCGGCAGAGCTGCGGGCGTGCGCCGCTATCGCGCTCGGAAAGATCGGAACCTCGCTCGCTATGGAAGCACTGCAGCAGGCGGGGGGCGACGGTGAGCTCATCGTTCGAAACGCGGTGAGCAGGGCGATTCGGGGTGGCTGAGCTCCTGTCCCTCACTCAGCAGCGCGAGCCTGACAAGGCAAAGGGCGTCGACTCTGCCGCTGCCTACCTGCGCCGGCGGGGCCGCGACTTCATCATCTCGTTCTACGGAACGCTTCGCGCAATCAAGCTCTACCCTCTCGAGCACACTGCGGTCAAGCGATCGCTCGTGGAGCTTTCCGGAATTGCGCGCGAGATCGTCGGGCGCGAGCGCGATCTCGAGTTTCGCTTTTCCGGTGAATTCATTTTCATCAATACCACTCGGCTTCGACTCGACCTTACCAACTACGCGAGCTTTGGCTATCTGCTGAAGATCTGTCGGGACGCCGGCATCGGGGTGATTCGTGTGCACGACGACGCGGGAGAGCGCACGTGGCGTGTGTTTCTCTCGCTCCTCGACTCATCCACCGAAACAGATCCCGACGAGCGGCGCGAGAAGATCATCGGACAGCTCGCCGACGCTGGACTGACATCGCTCGAGCTCGGGCCGCCGCAGGAAGACCTCAACGACAACGAGCAGGCCGAGCAGACGAAGGAAGCGGCCAATCGCACGTACACGCGCTCAGTCGCACTCACGCGGGACGTGATCAACTCCGTCAGGCTGGGGCGTACGCCGAGCATAAAGAAGATCAAGCGCGTCGTGCAGGGAATTGTCGACCAGATTCTCAACGAGGAAACATCGCTGATCGGGCTCACCGCGATCCGCGACTACGACGAGTACACGTTCACGCACAGCGTCAACGTCTGCATCTTCTCTGTTGCACTTGGCCGCCGACTTGGGATGACGAAGCTCCAGCTGTTCGACCTCGGCATCTCCGCCCTGATGCATGACATCGGAAAGTCCCGGATTCCTGTGGGGCTGCTTCAGAAATCCGAGGACCTGTCGGAGGACGAGTGGCTCCGCATTGCCGCGCATCCGTGGCTCGGTGTCCTCGTCCTCTTCAACCTGAAGGGTCAACAGGAGGAAGTCAGCTATCGCGCAATGACCGTTGCCTACGAGCATCACATGCGAGCGGACTTGAGCGGGTACCCGAAGGTCATCCGACCGCGCAGTCCGAGTATGGCCAGCAGGATCGTTGCGGTTGCAGACGGTTACGACGCGGCGACATCGCGTCGCTCATACCAGACCGTGCCATACCCGCCCTCGGCGGTGCTTCAGGATATGCGCGACAACCCGCGGCGCGGAATGGATCCCGTTGTCGTGAAGGCCTTCATCAACCTCCTCGGTATTTACCCGCCTGGCACACTCGTTGTCCTGGACACGTTCGAGCTCGCGGTGGTTTCCGCGGCAAATTCGGGCTTTGATGCTCTGTCCCGTCCCATCGTCAAGATCGTGAGTGACGCCAACGGCAACATGGTCGCTCCGCCACTGGAAGTTGACCTTGCGCAGGTAGACAGCAACGGCGACTATCCCCGAACGATCATCAAGACGGCGGATCCCGACAGGTATGGCATCAACATTGGCGATTGTATCGTCTAATCGAATAGATCGGCGATTCGCGATTCTGAAGGGTACGCGTCGAACGGCGCTGGTCTGCTACGTCACGGCCGGCTACCCCGACATGAAAAGGTCGCTCGAGCTCCTTCGCGGCCTGGAGGACCAGGGAGCGGACGTGGTCGAGGTAGGTGTTCCGTTTTCCGATCCGATCGCCGACGGGCCCATCATTCAGGAAACCTCGATGCGCGCTCTCGAGGCAGGAATGACCTTCGAGCGAACACTGGAACTCGTGGCGCAGGCGGATTTGGGCATTCCAGTTGTGCTCTTCAGTTATCTGAACCCGATCCTCGCCGCGGGTGAGACCTGTCTGCACCGGGCGGCGACTGCGGGAGTGGACGGCGTTCTCGTAACCGATCTTCCGGTTGGTGCGGACAAGGAGCGAGAGGCGTGGCTGGGCGAAAGCCAGCTTGCGTTCATCAGGCTCGTCGCGCCGACGACGCCACTCGAGAGGATGCGGGAGATCTCGAGCCACGGCAGTGGATTTGTGTACTTGATAAGTCGCCTCGGAGTGACTGGAATGCAGGAGTCGATCTCTGCGGAGCTCGAGCCTGCTGTCGCGCGTTTGCGGAGCGCGACTGACTTGCCGATCTGCGTCGGCTTTGGCATCTCGAGTCCGGACCAGGCCCGCGCGGTTGGGAGACTTGCGGATGGAGTAGTCGTGGGGAGCGCTCTCGTGCAGGCGGCAGGCAGAAGCACAGATGAAGCCCTGAATCTTGCTGCCGCGCTTCGCGCGGCACTCGACTCCTAGAGATAATGCCTTCGCTCGACGTCGTAACACTGAAGGCCATGGCCTTCCACACGCGCATCGGCGTGCTTCCGCACGAAGCGCAGATTGCCCAGTCCATAGAGGTGGATCTTTCGGTGTGGGTGGCGCGCCCGCCTGGTGCTCATGGTGGCGAAGGCATTGTGGACTATCGTCAGCTGTACGATCTCGTCGCGGCCGTCGTCAACGAAGGCCACACCCATTATCTGGAGAACCTCGTCGAGCGCATTGCCGCGGCTGCGCTCGAAATCGCCGGCATTCGGCGCACCCGCGTAACGGTTCGGAAGCCTCACGTCGCACTGCCGGGCCCGCTCTCGTACGCTGAAGTCTCGCTGGAGCGCGCCGCTGATGAGTGACCTCGTGTATGTTGCGCTCGGATCAAACCTCGGCGACCGCGAAACGACTCTGACGAAGGCCCGTGCCGCGATCGCCGCAATCCGCGGCGCTCGCATCGTTGCAGAGAGTCCTATAGAAGAGACCGATCCGATCGGCCCTATTCCTCAGGGGCGATATCTGAACCAGATGGTGGCCGTCGAGACGATGCTTCCGCCACGTACTTTTCTTTCCGCTCTGCAGCGCATCGAGCGCGCAGCGGGACGGATCAGGTCAATGCGCTGGGCTCCCCGCACGCTCGATCTGGACATAGTTGTGATCGAGGGAAAAGAGTTTTCAGACGAGGTCCTGACGGTGCCCCACCCGGAGCTTCACAATCGCGACTTCTGGCAGCGCGAGCTCGACGAGCTGAGGATTGCTCTCCATGTCTGACAATCGGGCATCGTCGGCGAAGCGCATCACGCTTAGAGAGATAGCGCGCCTCAAGCGCGAAGGGCAGAAGCTCGTCGTCGTGACAGCATATGATGTGCTTTTCGCTCGCGTTGTCGACGACGCGGGCGTGGACATCGTGCTCGTCGGTGACTCGGTGGGGAACGTCGTCGCTGGATTCGATTCGACGCTTCCTGTAAAGCTCGATCAGATGATCTACCACGGCGCGGCCGTGCGACGAGGAGTAAAGCGCGCGCTACTGGTAGTCGATCTGCCATTTCTCGCCTACCAGGCGAGCGTCGAGCGCGCAATTCTAAACGCGGGTCGAGTCATGCAGGAGACGGGCGCCGACGCCGTGAAGATGGAAGGCGGAAGTTCTGAAATGGTAAAGACAGTCGCGGCGCTGACGCGGATCGGCATCCCGGTGATGGCGCATCTGGGCTTTACTCCGCAGTCGGTGCGGGCTCTCGGCATGCGGGTTCAGGGCAGGGAAGAGGGTGATGCTGATCGGCTCGTGAATGAAGCGTCAGCGCTCGAGCAGGCCGGTGCATTCTCGGTTGTTCTCGAGCTGCTGCCCTCTGACGTCGCGGCACAAATCACTGCCGCGGTGAGCATCCCGACGATCGGCATCGGCGCCGGGCCGCACTGTGATGGGCAGGTGCTCGTGCTCCCCGATCTGCTCGGCTTGAACGACGGGTTCGAGCCAAAGTTTCTCAAGCGCTACGCCAACCTTGCTGAGACGTCCCGCGAGGCGGTGGCGAAGTATGCGGACGAAGTCCGTTCCCAGGTCTATCCGGATGCCGAGCACAGCAACTAGCGTCCAACGCGTGTCGAGGATCGCCGATGCACGCGCGGCGATTGCGAAAGTGAGAGCCGATGGTGCCCGCATCGGATTTGTCCCGACAATGGGCGCTCTTCACCGGGGCCACCTGAGTCTCGTGGATCGCGCGCGTCGCGAGAGCGACGCCGTCGTGATGAGCATCTTCGTCAACCCCCTCCAGTTCGGTCCCACCGAGGATTTCGGTCGCTACCCACGTCCGCTGGAGGAAGATGCGCGCCTCGCCTCCGAGGTCGGTGTGGACATTCTATTCACACCTTCCTCCGACGAGATGTACCGCGACGGGCGCGCTACGATAGTCAGCGCCGGCCCGCGGGGCGAAGTGTGGGAGGGAGCAGTCAGGCCGGGACATTTCGACGGCGTGCTCACCGTGGTTGCGAAGCTCTTCAACATCGTTCAACCCGACGTCGCGATACTCGGCCGAAAGGACCTGCAGCAGGCATCTCTCATTCAGGCGATGGCTCGCGATCTCGATTTTGATTTGACGATCGTCGTGGCACCGACAATCCGCGAGGGCGACGGACTGGCCCTCTCGAGCCGGAACGCTTACTTCAGCAAGTCCGAGCGCGGTGACGCTCTTGTGCTGATTCGGGCGTTGCGCGCTGTCGCTGCCGCGTTTGGCGCCGGTGAGCGGGACGGACGGCGCCTCGAGGACATCGGCCGACAGCGATTTGCCGATGTTCGTCGAGCGAGTCTCGATTACTTCGCGGTTGTGAATCCCATGACGCTCGAGCCGGAGCCCCGCGCGGAGCGGGGATCGGCCGCGATAGTTGCGGCGCGTCTCGGCGCGACACGACTCATCGACAACATCATCCTCGGCGAGAATGATCAGGACTGACGCCAATGGGCTGCCGGCGTGGGCGTGTGTCGGCCAGAAACGGCTGTCACACATCGAGCGTGTATGCTCGCTTTTGCGCGCGTGGGGAGCGGCGATGCGCCTTCCCGCCGATGAGGCGCGCGCATGGCTCGACGCGGGGGTCTGGCACGATGCACTTCGTGATTCGCCTGAAGACGAGCTGCGTGAAATCACTGGCGACACCACATCACCGGCGGGTCTTCTTCACGGGCCGGCCGCGGCAATTCGACTCGAGGCTGATGGCGAGAAAAGGCGTGACGTGGTCGACGCCATTCGGTATCACACCGTCGGCTCGCCGGACTGGGGACGAACCGGGCGGGCCCTGTACATGGCGGATTACCTCGAGCCCGGCCGCAAATTCCTTCACGAGGACCGTTTCTTTCTCGCGGCCCAGGTACCTCATTCGTTCGACCAGGTTTTCCGCCAGGTGGTGCGCTTTCGACTCGACTGGTCGGTTCGTGAGGGCAATCACATCTTTCCCGAGACCATCGCGCTTTGGAATAGTCTGCGGTGAAGGTTGGAAGGTGGATCCTTCTCGCGGCGGTTGTGGGAGGTGCCGGCTACTACGGCTGGACTCGTTACGAGCGCGCGCGCTCAGCCGCCGGCGCGCAACTCGATGCGCCCGTCGATGCAAAGGCGCCGCCCAACACGCGCATAAAGGTCGAAGTGCTGAATGCGACAACGACCAAGGGCCTCGCGCGACGCGCCACACTCTTCCTGCGTGATCGGGGGTTCGATGTCGTCGCTATCGGCACGGCGCGCGAGCAGAGGGAGACGACGCTTGTGATCGATCGCTCGAACCATCCCGCGTGGGCGCGGCTTATCGCGAATGCATTGGGCGCGACCATTACCAGCCGCCCGGACAGCTCACGCTACGTGGATGCCACCGTGCTTGTCGGGGCGAGCTGGCACCCGCCTGCCAAGCCTTTCTACCCGTAGCTGGCCGCAGGCCGCGGCGATGTCCACGCCACGGCTCTTCCTGATTGCGACCTCGACGCCTTTTGCGCGTACCGCGCGCGCAAAGACTGCGATCCCATGCGGAGTCGTCGGCGTGAAATTCCCCGCGCCGCCTGGATGGAGCGGGATGAGATTCACGAACGCCTTGCAGCGTCGTGCAAGCTCCGCCAGCTGCCGGGCCTGATCGAGGGAATCATTAACCCCGCCGAGCATCACGTACTCGAAGGTCACACGCCGGTCGAAGGCGCCGGCGGCATCGATTACATCGGCCAGCGGATACTTCACGTTGATCGGCATGAGCTTTCGCCGGAGCTCGTCCGTCGGCGCGTGAATGGAAAGAGCGAGACGGAACTGCTCGCGGCGCTGCGAGAGCGCGACGATTCCCGGCAGGACTCCCACGGTCGAGACGGTGATGTGACGCGCGCCGATGCCGATACCTGCTTCATCATTGATAATCGTCAGCGCGAGATCGACCGACTTCCAGTTCATCAGCGGCTCGCCCATTCCCATGAAAACGATGTTTGTCGGCTTTCGCTGCGTGAGCAGCATCACTTCGCGAATCTGGCTCGCGATCTCGAACGGCTTGAGGTTGCGCGAGAATCCCATCGCCCCCGTGGCACAGAAGGAGCATTGAAGTGCGCATCCTGCCTGTGACGAGATGCACAGCGTCAACCGTGCCCCTTCTGGAATTGCGACTGTCTCGATGTGTTCCCCGTCCTCGAGCCGAAAGAGAAACTTCTCCGTTCCGTCCGTGGACAGTTGGCGCGCAGCCAGCCCGAGGCGCGGAATGCTGAAGTTTTCGGCGAGCAGGGCACGAAAATTTGCAGGAAGCTCATGCATCTCAGCGAAGCCGGCGCGAGGCGCGCGCCACAAATGCTGCATTACCTGCGTGGCGCGAAACTCACGCTCCCCATGCTCGACTGCGAAATCCCGGATCAGACTCTGGGCATCGGGCGGGGTGAGATCGAGAAGGTTCATGGCAGCCGCACTCTGGTCTGCCGATGCCTCATGCGTCACCTCCACTCCTTCCACCAACTGTATGTCATAACTAAGTTTAACGCGTTGCCACTCATACCTGAAACGGCGTTCAAGACTTCGCTCAGAACCCACCGGGGAGGCGCCTTACGCGCCTCCGATGACGGTCAGCCCGTGTCGCTCGCAGGGTGGGTGCACCGGTCCCGGAATCTGGGCGGAATCGTCTTCCTGGATCTCCGTGACCGCGCCGGCATCGTTCAAATCTCATGCGACCCGAAGTGGACTCCGCCCGCGGAAATCGAAAAGGCGGCTGCACTCGGTCAGGAGTCCGTGGTTACCGTTCGCGGCGCGGTCGCACTCAGGCCTGCCGAGATGCGGAACCCGGAGCTCGCTACGGGCGATATCGAGGTTCGCGCGCACGCCGTGGATCTCATCGGACCCGCGGAGACTCCCGCGATTCCCGTGGCGAGGGGGAAGGGAGAGAAGCTGGCAGCCGAGGAGCTGCGACTGCGTCATCGCCATCTCGATCTGCGACGTCCGGAGCTCCAGGAGAATCTTATGCTGCGCCATCGCCTCATGCAGACGACGCGAAGGTATCTGGACGAGCGCGGCTATCTCGAGATCGAGACTCCAATCCTGACGAAGCCGACTCCCGAGGGAGCAAGAGACTATCTGGTGCCCAGCCGGGTACACGCCGGCGAGTTCTATGCACTGCCGCAATCGCCCCAGCTCTACAAGCAGCTGCTGATGATCTCGGGATTCGATCGCTACTTCCAGATAGCGAGATGCTTTCGCGACGAAGACCTGAGGGCGGACCGCCAGCCGGAGTTCACGCAGATCGACATCGAGGCGTCGTTCATCGCGCCCGAGGACATCATCGCTCTCACGGAAGGTCTGCTCGCCGAACTTTTTCGCGATGCGGGCATCGAGATTCCAGCGCACTTCGACCGTCTTTCGTACGCCGAAGCAATGGAGCGCTTTGGCACTGACCGTCCCGATATGCGCTACGAGCTGGAAGTGTTCGATGCCAGCGCGGCATTCCGCGGCAGCGACTTCGGCATCACGCGCTCGGCTCTCGAGGCCGGTGGCCGCGTGCGAGGGATCAGGATTCCCGGGGGCGCGGCGCTTTCTCGCAAGCAGGTTGACGAGCTCGAGGCGATCGCGAAGTCCGCTGGCGCATCCGGAGTGCTTCGCGTGCGCAACGCCAATGGCACGCTCGAGGGACCGGCCGCGAAATTCCTGACTGGCGCGAGCGCCGAAGTTCTCGCGTTGAGCGATGGCGAGCTCTGCCTCATGGTCGCGGCATCGGACGATGTCTCGTCGCCAGCGCTCGACCGCGTTCGCCAGGAAGCCGCACGCCGGCTGGACCTCATTCCCGATCGGTCGGCACGCATGCTCTGGGTGACCGATTTTCCGTTGTTCGGCCGCGACTCGAGCACCGGTGGACTTACGTCGGTGCATCATCCATTCACGGCCCCCCATCCGGACGACCTCGACAAGCTGGAAACCGATCCACTATCCGTGAGAGCGCTGGCCTACGACGTCATCATGAACGGCACAGAGCTCGGCGGTGGCAGCATCAGGATAAGTGACCCTGCGCTCCAGCGGCGGGTACTTGGCGTGCTTGGAGTCAGCGACGATGAAGCGACCGCGCGCTTCGGATTCCTCCTCGAGGCTCTCAATGCAGGCGCGCCGCCGCATGGGGGAATCGCGTTTGGATTCGACCGGATCGTCATGCTTCTTGCCGGAGCACCATCACTGCGGGACGTCATAGCTTACCCGAAGACGACAGCAGCGCGCGCTTTGTTCGAGGGCGCGCCGACTCCGATTGATTCAGCTGACCTTGCCGACCTTCACCTGAGGACAGAATCAAGAGCTTGAGCGACGAACCAGTAGTCCAGCGCCTCAATACCGAAGGGGCAGACATGCTTACGCTCGCGGGGGTGAATGACGAGAACCTCGTCGAGCTCGCGAAGCAATCGGGTGCGAAGATCGGTCTGCGCGGAGATACGCTGACGCTGACCGGAACACAGGAAGCGGTCAATCGTGCATCGCCAATCGCGCAGCGAATGATCGATACGGCCAAGCAGCAGATGCCGCTGACCTCGGACGACGTGCTCCGCATGAGCTACGAGGCACCGCGGGATTCGAACGGCGCGGAAGACAGCATGCGCATCGTTCTCCCCGGCGTGCGGAAGGTGATTCAGCCGAAGACGAGCGGGCAGGCGGAATACCTGAAGCTCATTCTCGCCAACGACATTGTCGTTGGCATCGGGCCGGCGGGAACCGGAAAGACTTACCTCGCCGTTGCGGCCGCAGTCGACGCTCTCGCCCGCAAGCGCGTGCGCCGGATAATCCTCGCGCGTCCCGCTGTCGAAGCAGGGGAGAGTCTGGGGTTTCTTCCAGGAGATCTGCAGGCGAAGGTCGATCCCTACCTGCGGCCGCTCTACGACGCGCTCGATGAGATGATGCCGCCCGAGCGGGTACAGAAGGCACTCGAGACGCGTGTGATCGAGATTGCCCCCCTCGCATACATGCGTGGGCGAACGCTCGGCGACGCGTTCGTCATTCTGGATGAGGCCCAGAACGCGACCAACGCGCAGATGAAAATGTTTCTGACGCGACTTGGCGTGAACTCGAAGGCCGTCATCACCGGCGACAAGACACAAATCGATCTTCCAAAACGGGAGGAGTCGGGGCTCGTGCAGATCGAGCGGATCCTCCAGGGAATCGAAGGAATAGGTTTTCAATACATGACCGAGTCCGACGTCGTACGGCACCGACTTGTGCGCCAGATAATTCGGGCGTACGCGGAAGACGCCGGAATCTGAGCGGCGTCGGGGCGGCGCGAAGCGATCGCGCCCCCGGCGTCAGGCAGGTGTGAATGTCGATGTCGCGTCGACTGTCAGGCGCCAGCCGATGTCCAATGCCAAAGTTCGAGAGATCGTTAAGGCGACACTCGAAGCCGAGCGCGTTCGCGATGCGCTTGTCTCCGTCGCCTTCGTTGGTACGGGCACGATCTCGCGACTCAACAGGAACTACCTGTCACGGAGCGGTCCCACGGATGTGATCGCATTCGGGCTCGAGCGCGGCGGCTCGACTCCGGTCATAGGCGATATCTACATTTGCCCGCCAGTTGCGGAGCGAAACGCACGCCGACTCCGGATGCCCGTTAAGCGGGAGCTGGCGCGGCTCGTAGTCCACGGTACGCTTCACGTTCTGGGGCTCGATCACCCCGAAGACGAGACTCGCGTCTCGTCCGCCATGTGGAGAAAACAGGAAAAGATTCTTGACTCCATCGACTGAAAGGCTTCTCACGGATTTCGCCGCAGGTCGCACGGCTGCGCTCGCGCGCGTAGTCAGCATCGTCGAGAACCGTCGGCCGGACGCGGATGACGTTCTTGCGTCACTCCATCCGAAATTAGGTCGGGGGAGGCGCATCGGGATCACCGGGCCGCCGGGGGCGGGGAAGAGCACGATCACGACGCTCGTCGCACGCGATTACAGGCAGGCGGGTCAGAAGGTCGGCATCGTGTGCGTTGATCCGACCTCTCCTTTCACCGGCGGCGCACTGCTCGGGGATCGCGTGCGCATGGAGCAGGTTGCACTCGACAAGGATGTGTTCATCCGGTCGATGGCGACGCGCGGCTCACTTGGGGGACTCGCTGCAACAACGCGCGAGATCGCCGATGTCTTCGACGCATTCGGCTTCGACCGGATAATCATCGAAACGGTGGGAGTCGGGCAATCCGAGCTCGATGTAGCGCGTACTGCCGACTCGACCGTTGTCGTGCTCGTTCCGGAATCCGGGGACTCCATTCAGACGCTCAAGGCCGGCGTGATGGAGATCGCGGACATCTTTGTCGTCAACAAATCCGACAGGCCGGGCGCCGACCGTCTCCGGAACGACGTCGAGCTGATGCTCGGACTTCGCCGCGGCGTCAGTTATGGAAATCTTCCGGCGCATCACGGCGTTGATGTCAGGCGACTCACGAATCCGGCGCGCGTGGCACGGGAAGCTGCGGCCGATGCGAGCGCCGTGGAATGGACCCTGCCGGTGCTTCGCGCGGTAGCAGCAAAGGACGAAGGGATAACCGAGCTCGTCACCGCTCTCGACAGGCATTTCGAGTATCTTCAGAAAAGCGGCGCCCTGGTGGAGCGACGGCGCCGGCGGTTGATGGAGCGCGTCGTGGACGCGGTGGAGCGACGGATGCACCAGCGGCTATGGCGCGACGGCGAGGCGAACGAATGGATCGGCGCCCGGATCCCGCAGCTCGAGTCAGGCGCGACGACGCCGTACTCCGTCGCTGATGAGCTCCTCGCAGAGCATGGACACCTCGTAACGCGGACGGACGATTGACTTCAATAGATAGCCGGCGGAGCACGGAGTTCACGGAGCTCGAAAGCGCGAAGAAGGAAGTCGAGCGCCTGCGCGCTGAGATCGCCGAATGGAAGCGGAAGTACGACGCCGCGCCGAAGCGCGATATTGCCTTCACCAATTCGGCTCATGAAGTAGCGCCGGTGTACACGGCTCTCGACGTCTCGCATGAAGATTCCGTAAACCTCGGCGCGCCCGGCGTCTATCCGTACACGCGCGGCATTCATCCCACAGGCTACCGCGGAAAGCTGTGGACCATGCGGCAGTTCGCCGGCTTTGGCAGTGCACGCGACACGAACGAGCGCTACAAGTTTCTTCTCGCTCACGGGCAGACGGGGTTGTCCGTCGCGTTCGATTTCCCGACGCTCATGGGTTACGACTCGGATCACCCGCGCTCCGAGGGCGAAGTCGGAAAGTGTGGCGTAGCGATCTCGAGCCTCGCCGACATGGAGGTTCTGTTCGACGGCATTCCGCTCGACAAGGTGTCGACGTCGATGACGATCAACGGACCGGCCGTGATTCTCTACTGCTTCTACATTGCCGCGGCCGAGAAGCAGGGCGTGAATCCGGCTGCGCTCCGGGGGACGATTCAGAACGACATCCTCAAGGAGTACATGGCGCAGCACGCCTGGTGCTTCCCGATCGAGCCGGCGCTGAGGCTGATCGTCGATTGCTTCGCGTGGTCTGCCGAGCATGTCCCGCAATGGAATACCATCTCCATCTCCGGTTACCATATCCGTGAGGCAGGCGCTACCGCCGCTCAGGAGCTCGCGTTCACTCTGGCGGACGGATTCACGTACGTCGAGCGGGGAATAGCGCGAGGCCTCGACGTCGATACATTCGCGCCGCGCCTCTCGTTCTTCTGGGACATCCACAATGATTTCTTCGAGGAGATCGCGAAGCTGCGCGCGGCCCGGCGCATCTGGGCGCGGCACATGCGCGAGCGCTACGGCGCAAAGGATCCTCGCTCGCTCGTCATGCGATTTCATTCGCAGACCGCCGGAGTCACACTGACGGCCCAGCAGCCAATGAACAACATCGTGCGCGTCGCGTACCAGGCGATGGCCGCAGTGCTCGGCGGAACTCAGTCGCTGCACACGAACTCGATGGATGAGACGCTCGCGCTCCCGACAGAGGAGTCAGTCCAGGTCGCGCTCAGAACCCAGCAGCTCCTCGCTTACGAGAGCGGAGTTCCGAACGTCATCGATCCACTCGGCGGCTCGTACTATGTCGAGGCGCTTACGTCGGAGCTCGAGGATGAAGCGGAGTCACTCTTCGCTCAGATCGAAGAGATCGGCGGCGTGGTGCGTGGACTAGAGACGGGCTGGCTGCAACGTCGGATTGCCGAGTCCGCAGCGCGCCAGCAGTGGGAGATCGAGCAGCACCGTCGCGTAATTGTCGGCGTCAACGACTTCGTCACCGACGAGCCCGAGCTCACGATCCCGCTGCTGAAGATTGGCGACACCGAAGCAGAGCAACGAGAGCGGTTGAGCAGCCTGCGCTCGACGAGGGACAACGAAAGGGTCGCCAGAGCGCTCGCAGCGCTGCGCAGTGCTGCGGCATCGGATGAGAACATGATGCCGCACATTCTCGAGGCTGCACGCGCGTACTGTACCCTGTACGAGATTCGCGCGGCGATGGAGGATGTGTTCGGAGCTTACCGGGAGCCGGTGTTCTTCTGAGGCGCCGCGCCGAGTGGTGGGAAAGCTATTTCGATTCGCAGTATCTCAAGGAATACGAGCCGGTATTTGATCCGGTCCGCGATCGCACAGAAGCACGCCGGCTCATCGAGGTTCTCGGACTCCCTGTCGATTCACGCGTGCTCGATGCACCGTGCGGGCAAGGGCGGCACGCGCACCTCCTCGCCGAAGCCGGTTTCCGGGTGGACGGCATCGACTTCTCGCGCGAGCTCCTTGCCATCGCGGCGAAACGCGGAATGAGCGAATCGCTGCGCTATCGCCGCGCGGATATGCGCAAGCTTCCCGCGAGCTGGAGCGGCCGTTACGACGCGGTCGTCAATCTTTACACTTCGTTTGGCTTCTTCGACAACCCAGCGGACGACGCGCGCGTGATCGCTGAATTCTCACGCGTCTTGAAGCCCGAAGGCACTCTTGTGTGGCAGGGCGCGAGCAGAGACGGTGTGATGTCGCGATTCCTGTCTCGCGACTGGTGGGAGACCCGCGACGGCTCGATGGTCGGCCAGGAGCGGTCGTTCGATCCGCTGTCAGGAGTCTTGCGAATAGAATCCACGCTGCGGCGAAAGAACGGCAGAACTTCGCGCCGCGAGCACCGCATCAGGCTCTACACCGCGACACGACTGGCCGAGCTCTGCGCGCGTGAAGGGTTGATCGTCGAAGAGGCATTCGACGGGTTCAGCGAGCGGCCGTTGACGCGACGATCGGGTGAAATGCTGCTCATTGCGCGCAAGCGCTGAGCAAGCTGACGGCTGCCAGTCATTCCTGCTAATTTCCACGCCGTATGAGACCCATTCGAGTGCTTGTTGCAAAGCCCGGCCTCGACGGCCATGACCGCGGCGCAAAAGTAGTCGCGGCGGCGCTGCGCGATGCAGGCATGGAGGTCATCTACACCGGCCTGCATCAGACGCCGGAGATGATTGCGTCCGCCGCCGTGCAGGAAGACGTGGACGTTATCGGTCTGTCCATCCTGAGCGGTGCGCACATGACGCTCATTCCGCGCGTCAGGGAGCTCGTGACCGCGGAGGGGCGCGACGACATCCTGATCACCGGTGGAGGGATCATTCCGCGCGAGGACATGGACGCTCTTCAGGCGCAGGGAATCGGCCGCCTTTTCGGTCCGGGGACTCCGACCTCGGAGCTGATCGACTACATAAAGGAGTGGTTCGCCTCGCGCGAAGGCGCCGCCGCGTCGCAATCATCGGGCTGAAATGACGCCCCGTCTGCGCGCCCTCAGCGCGGAGGTGCGCGCATTGGAGGCTCGTCTCCGGAAAGGCGGCGGCGACGAGCGGATCGACAAGCTGCACCGGCAGGGAAAGCTCACCGCTCGCGAGCGCGTGAGTCTGCTCTGCGACGACAACGCGCGATTCCTCGAGATCGGCCTGCTCGTCGCACACGATCGATACGATGGCCAGGCGCCCGCGGCTGGGGTCGTCACCGGTATCGGAATCGTCGAGGGACGTGAGGTCGTAATCGTCGCGAACGACCCGACCGTAAAGGCCGGCTCATGGTGGCCCGAAACCATAAAAAAGATTCTTCGCGCTCAGGAGATCGCCATGCGATGCCGCGTGCCGATCATCTATCTCGTCGATTCCGCGGGCGTGAATCTGCCGTTCCAGGAAGGAGTGTTCCCCGGCCAGTACGGCGCTGCCCGCATTTTTTACTACAACTCCCTGATGCGGCGCTACCTCCGCATCCCACAGCTCGCTGCCGTCATGGGCCAGTGCGTCGCCGGCGGCGCGTATCTTCCGGCGCTGTCGGATGTGATTCTGATGGTCAAAGGAACCTCTTTCATGGGGCTCGGCGGGCCTAACCTCGTTAAGGGCGCGACAGGCGAGACGATCGATTCGGAAACTCTCGGCGGAGCAATCACGCACACGGAAATCAGTGGTGTCGCTCATTACGCGCTGGACAATGACGAGGAGTGCCTCGCGAAGCTGCGTGATCTCGTCGCCCGGCTCCCCGGAAAAGGCGCCTCAGCTGCCGAAGGGGATCCATATGCGGTGCGATTCACTCCCAGTGGTGCGGCCGGCAAACGCTCCGGCCGCAAATCGGCGAAGACGCCGGCCAAGCCCTCGGCTGCGGTCGACGCACTGTACGACCTGCTTCCATCCGATCATCGCATGTCGTACGACATGCGCGCCGTTCTCGCCTCGATCCTCGACGATGGGGCGCTCGACGAATTTCAGGCGGGACTCGCCCGCGAGATGATCTGCGGCGACGGGAGTATCGATGGAATACCGATCGGCGTGATCGCCAACGAGCGGGGGCTGGTCAAGGGAAGGGAGGGTGAAAAACCCCGCTTCGGCGGGATCGTCTACGCCGAGAGCGCGGAGAAGGTCGCGTACTTCATCGATCGATGCGACCGCCAGAAGATTCCACTCCTGTTCGTGCAGGATGTATCAGGATTCATGGTAGGCCCCGAAGCGGAGCAGCAGGGAATCATTCGCGCCGGTGCGCGCTTCGTGGAAGCGATGGCAACCGCGCGGGTACCGAAGCTCGTGCTTACGGTGAATCACGCCTCAGGCGCCGGCTACTATGCAATGGCGGGGCAGGGATTCGATCCGGACTTCATCTTCACCTGGCCTACCGGGCGCATGGCGGTCATGGAAGGTGAATCCGCCGTACAGGCCGTGCACGGACCCGCGCTCGAGAAGGCAAAGAAGAGTGGCGCCGACCCCGCGCCGGAAGTCGTCGCTGCAGTCGAGGCAATGCGCGACGACTACGAGCATCAGCTAGACGCACGGTATGCCGCCGCGCGCGGATTCGTGGACGCCATCCTCTATCCGGAGGACACACGCGAAACGCTCGCGATGGCGCTCAGGACGTCGCTGCACAATCCGGGGCCGCATCTCGGACCTTTCGTGCTGCCGCCTCACCTCGGCGAAGACCAATGAAGGAGATCGTACGCGTCGCCAGTGGCCAGGGCTTCTGGGGAGATTCGCTCGAGGCGCCGCGACAGCAGGTCGAGGGCGGCGAGGTGGACTATCTGATGCTCGACTATCTGGCGGAAGTGACGATGTCCATCCTTCAGAAGCAGAAGGAGCGCGATCCGTCACTGGGCTATGCGAGAGATTTCGTCGGCGCAATCGAGAGTGTGCTGCCTGCCGTCACCGAGCGTGGCGTGAAAGTCGTGGCAAACGCCGGCGGAGTGAATCCCCCGGCGTGTGCTGCTGCGATACGTCAGCTCGCCGACGGCCGAGCTCTCTCGGAGAAGATAAAAATCGCTGTCGTCACCGGCGACGATTTGCTCGGACGTCTCGACGAGCTGATCGAAGCAGGCCACAGCCTCTCGAATATGGAAACTAGCGAGCCGCTCGCGACAATTCGGGACAGGGTGCTGTCAGCGAATGCCTACATCGGCTCGACGCCAATAGTCGAAGGACTCGCCAAGGGCGCCAGCATTGTCATCACGGGCCGCTCCACGGACACAGCGCTCACCATGGCGCCCCTCCGCCACGAGTTTGAATGGCGCGGCGACGACTGGGATCTTCTAGCCGCCGGAATCGTCGCCGGGCACATCATCGAGTGCGGGGCGCAGTGCTCCGGGGGAAACTGCCTCTACGACTGGCGCTCCATTCCCGACCTTGCCAACGTCGGGTATCCCATCGCGGAGGCAAAGCCGGATGGAACGTTCATCATCACGAAGCACGCCGGCACCGGCGGCCGCATATCGGTGCCGTCGGTGACGGAGCAGCTCGTCTACGAGATGGGCGACCCGCGTGAGTACATCACGCCAGATGTCGTCGCTGATTTCACATCCATTCGCCTCCGCGATTGCGGTGAAGATCGCGTCGAGGTATCAGGCATCACTGGGCAACCTCCGACAGACAAGCTGAAGGTCTCGATCGCCTACCGCGCGGGTTTCAAGGCGGTCGGAAGTCTGGTTTATTCGTGGCCGGATGCGCTCGACAAGGCACAGCTCGCGGACCGCGTGCTGAGAGAGCGGCTCGACGGACTTGGCCTGCGCTTCGATCAGATTCTGACCGAGTTCGTTGGATACTCGTCCACGCACGGTGCGCTCGTTGAGCGTGAGCTTACTGCAAGCGCGTCAAGCCTGGCGAGTGAGCTCCCCGAAGTTCAGCTCCGCTTCGGCGTGCGTGGGGACGACAAGGCGGCCGTTGACCGCTTCACTCGTGAAATTGCGCCTCTGGTCCTGAACGGACCGCCGAGCGTCACAGGATTTGCCGGCGGCCGGCCAAAGGTGGAGGAGATTGTCGCGTATTGGCCGGCGCTGATCGACAAGACGACCGTGACTACCAAGGTCGAGATCGTCTGATGCAGATTCGCCTGCTCGACATCGCACACGCTCGCTCAGGTGACAAGGGTGATACGGCAAATGTCGGCGTGATCGCGTTGAAGCCGGAGTGGTTTCCGGTGCTGCAGCGCGAGCTTACAGTCCAGCGTGTCGCCGATCATTTCGCTGGTGTAATCGAGGGAGATGTCGAGCGCTTCGATCTGCCGAATCTGAACGCACTCAATTTTCTCCTTCACGGCGCGCTCGACGGCGGAGGCACGCTTTCGCTCAAGACCGACGCTCAGGGCAAGGTGTTTTCGACGGCTCTGCTGCGGATGAAGCTCGAGTTGGCTGACGGCGAGGCACGCGCGCTGGGAATTCAACCGGGAATGAAATAATGACGCCCATTACCACAGCTCGGCTCATAGTTGCACTCATTGCCGCGATACTACTGGTTTACGGAATGCGAATGGACGATGAGGCTGTGAGGTGGGCGGGGATAGGTTTTCTCGTCGCCGCACTACTCATGCGCTTCATTCGTCCACGGGAGAGACCATGACGGCGAGCTCGACAAGATCAGCGCCTGCTGTATCTGACGCGTCGCAGATGGACGCTGTCGCGGTAGCCGCGAATCGCGGGGAGGTTGTGTACTTAGACGGCCGCTACATGCTGAAGAACGAGGTGTTTGTCTCGCCCGACGATCGCGGGTTTCTTCTCGGTGACGGGATTTACGAGGTTGCCGCCGCGTACGACGGCAAATTCGTCGCGCTCGACCGTCACATGGATCGGTTGCGGTCGAGTCTGCGCGAAGCACGCATCGACGACAGCGTTGCCGACCCGCTCGAATCGGTGTTCACCGGGCTGCTCGAGCGGAACGGTTTCGCCGAATCCGGAAAAACGATGGTCTATCTTCAGGTGACACGCGGCGCGGCGCCACGCACGCACGCCTTCCCGAAGACACCGGTTCGTCCCACCGTTTACGCCTACGCCGCCCCGTTTCCCGACATGGGCGATTTTTCCGTGGGCGTAGGTGCAATTGTGCGTCCCGATCTCCGCTGGTCCAGGTGCGACATCAAATCGATCTCGCTCATGGGAAACGTTCTGGAGAATCAACGTGCAAAGGACGCAGGTGCCTTCGAGGCGATCCTGGTACGCGATGGGGTGGTTCTCGAGGGAACGCACACAAGCATTTTCGGAGTGATCGGCGGGGAAGTACGCACGGCCCCGCTCTCCAATCTCATTCTTCCCGGAGTCACGCGAGCGATTGTAATCGATCTTTGCCGCGACAATGACTTTCCAATCCGCGAGGAACCGATGTCGGAGGACGAGCTCCGGAGCGCTGAAGAGCTGTTCCTCACTGGAACCACCACCGAAGTCGTGGGGATCATTTCGCTCGATGGAAAACCCGTCGGCGACGGACGGCCGGGCCCAATTACAGTTCGCCTCGAGAATCTTTACATGAACGCGATCCGCGTGTCGGCGATATGAGCGAGACTGCAATGCTCTACGACGCCGAGCTGTTGTTGCGCGTGGTTGCTGCGGGCTTGATGTCAGGGATCCTCGGCTGGGAGCGGCAATCGGCCGGCAAGCCAGCCGGGTTTCGAACTTTGCTCCTTGTGGGAATGGCCGCCTGTCTGTTCGTGGTGGCGGGAGAGGCCGCTGCGGTTACCTATCCCGCGGGCTCATCTGCGTTGCGCGTCGAGCCTTTTCAATTGATTCAGGCCGTGGCCGTTGGAATCGGCTTCCTCGGCTCTGGCGTCGTATTGCTGACTCAGGATGGAACTCGCGTAATAGGCTTGACGACTGCAGCGTCGATCTGGGCGACGGCCGCTATTGGGCTCACCGTCGGATTCGGGCGTTACATCCTCGCGGCGGGGACGACGGTCCTCATGCTCGTGACACTACGCGTCCTGAGGCGATTCGACAGCTCGCACCCGAACGACTAGCGGTGAATCGACCAGCCATCGCCGTTGCGCGCGGCGTATTGAAGACCGCGTTCGGGTACGATGGATTTCGTCCCGGGCAGGAGGCGGCCATAGAGTCCGTTCTCGCGGGCTCCGACACACTGGTTGTGCTGCCAACCGGGGGCGGCAAGTCGCTTTGCTTTCAGGTGCCCGCGCTCGTTCTTCCCGGACTGACTGTCGTCGTTTCTCCTCTGATCTCCCTGATGAAGGATCAGGTTGACGCGCTGGACGCGCGCGGACTCCCGGCAGCGTTCATCAACAGCTCGTTGACGTCATCCCAGGTCAGCGATCGGCTTGGCCGAGCCACGCGCGGCGAGCTCAAGCTGCTTTACCTCGCGCCCGAGCGATTCGATTACGGAAACATCGCCGAGCGACTGCGCCGCATCGGCATCAGCCTGCTCGCAGTGGATGAAGCGCACTGCATCAGTCAGTGGGGACACGATTTCCGCCCGAGCTATCTCCGAGTCAGGGACGTCCGCGAAAAGCTCGGCTCGCCTCCTACGATCGCGCTGACGGCGACGGCGACGCCGGGTGTGCGCGACGACATAGCTCTACAGCTCGCCCTGCGTAATCCTCGCGTGATCATCACCGGGTTCAATCGCACGAACCTCACCTACCATGTGCTGCCGGCGAGAAATGACACGGAGAAAGACGCGCGGCTCGTGCAGACACTGCGGGCGAAAGACGGCCTTGGCATCGTTTACGCTTCGACCCGAAAGTCGGTCGACCGGCTGAGCGGCATGCTCGAGCAGCAGGGAATTCCCGCGGCCGCGTACCACGCGGGGCTCGACGACCGCCATCGACGCGATGTTCAGGAATCCTTCATGGCCGAGCGGGTCCGCGTGATCGTAGCGACGAACGCGTTCGGAATGGGAATCGACAAGCCCAACGTTCGCCTCGTCGTGCACCACTCGATGCCAGGGACGCTCGAGGCGTATTACCAGGAGGCAGGACGAGCGGGACGCGACGGAAAGCATTCCGACGTTTTTCTGATCCACTCATTCCCCGACCGGTTCACTCACGAGTTCTTCATTCGTGGCTCGTATCCCGAGCGCACGACTATCGAAGCTGTTTACTCAGCGCTCGTGAAACAGTCGCAGCGTGGGGAGCTCCCACACTCGCCGTCGGCAATCGCGTCGCTCGCCGGTGGGAAAACCTCCGAGCGCGAAGCCGAGAGCGCCGTTCGGATTCTATTGAGCGCGGGTGCAATCGTGGACGAGGCAGCGTCAACCGCACTTGCGCGCGTCCGTCTTCTTGCGACTCCCGAGCGAATCAAGCGCGAGCTCACCAGCGACGCGGATCCGGCGCTTGGCCTACTGCGAGCGTTGTGGCGAATTGCCGGCGAAAAATTGCAGACGGGAGCAACGGTCAACCTGGACGCCCTTCCACCGGGGCTCGCTGGACTTCAGACCGCAGCGTCACTGCTCGATGACCTGCAGTCGCGACAGCTACTCATGTGGGAGCGTGTAGGCGGCGGACTTCGGCTCGTTTCTCCGGATCTGCCGATGCAGCGCCTTGCCGTTGATTGGGCGCTGCACGCGCGACGACGCGCGGCAGAGCTGGCCAAGCTCGACGCGGTGCAGAAATACGTCTACGCGAAAGGCTGCAGGCGCGGATTCGTATTGCGCTACTTCGGCGATCCCGAAGCCATGTCGAAGTGCGACGGCTGCGACAACTGTCTCGGCATTACAGTAGCGCGACCACCGGCCGGTGAGCCGGCTCCGCGCAAAGTTCGCGAGCGCAAACGGTCACCGGCAGGCAAGGCGGCTGCCAACCCCGCGCGCAGCAGACACCGCGAGAAGGCGTCGCCTTCGACCGAAGACATTTCGCTCGACGCGGCCGAACAAAAGCTGTTCGAGGCGTTGCGCGCGACCCGAAGCGAGATCGCCCGTAAGGAGAAACTCCCAGCGTATATTGTTTTCTGGGACAGAACGCTGGCGGAAATCGCGAAGCGCCGTCCGCGATCGCTTGCCGCGCTACGCGACGTCCCAGGTGTAGGCGCATCAAAACTGGAGCGTTACGGCAGCGAGCTCCTCGCGGTGATAAATCGCTCAGAAGGCACGGAAGCAGCCTGACGACTGCACTCGATTGATCCGCAACTGGTATCAGCATGCTGGCAGCGGCAAGCAGGTTGCGGCCAACGGGTACGGCTACGGGAAACGGATACACGCAACGGGTAACCGGTAACTGGTAACTGGTTTTGGACGACTCCCTCTATTTCTCTGAGCAGCATCTGGCCGTACGCGACATGGTGCGCGAGTTCGCACGCGACGAAGTGGCTCCCGTCGCTGCGCAATTCGATGCGTCCCAGGAATTCCCCTGGGCGAACATCAAGAAAATGGGGGAGCTGGGACTTCTGGGCATCCCATGGCCGGAATCACTCGGCGGCGCCGGACTCGACATACTCAGCTACCTCATCGTCATCCATGAGATGGCGAAGGTGGACGCCTCGCACGCGATCACGATCTCCGCGCACACGACTCTCGGCACTTCGCCGATAGTCAACTTCGGCACCCCCGAGCAAAAGGAGCTCTACGTCCCGCTCCTCGCCTCAGGGCGTGTGCTCGGCGGATTCGGTTTGACCGAGCCGACCGCGGGCAGCGACGCAGCCGGTACTCGCACAACGGCTGTCCGAAAAAACGGTCACTACGTCCTCAACGGATCGAAGGTGTTCATCACGCACGGCGGGGTTGGCGAGATCTTCGTCGTCACGGCCGTCACCGATCCGGCGCTCGATACGAAGGGCATCACTTCGTTCATTGTCACCAAGGAAGCCGATCTGTCGCAGCGCGGCGCAGATGTGGACATCGGTCACGAGCCGTCGCTTCCGTCGATGGCGGGCTTCAGAGCCGGAAAGAAGGAAGACAAGCTGGGCTGGCGTGCCTCCGATACCCGGGAGCTCATCTTCGAGGATGTCGAAGTACCGGTCGGGAACAGACTTGGCGAGGATGGAATGGGCTTCATCAACTTCATGCAGACGCTCGACTCGGGCCGCATCGGAATCGCTGCCCTCTCGCTCGGAATTGCCGAGGGCGCCTTCGAGCAGGCTTTGAATTACGCTGCCGGGCGCCGGCAGTTCGGCCGTGCCATTGCGAGCTTTCAGGGGATCCAGTTTCAGCTCTCCGACATGGCGACTGAAATCGAAGCAGGGAAGCACCTGATGTTCCATGCTGCCTGGCTGGCTCAGCAGAAGAAACCATTCGGTAAGGAAGCCGCGATTGCAAAGCTTTTCTGCTCCGAGCTTGCAATGAGGTCCACGCTCAAGGCAATCCAGATCCACGGTGGGTACGGCTACACGAAGGATTATCCTGTCGAGCGAATGATGCGCGACGCGAAAGTCTGCGAGATCGGAGAAGGGACCTCCGAAATACAGCGAATCGTGATCGCGCGTCACCTCCTGAGGGGCATCGCCGATTGACTTACTCCGAAGCAGCCAAGAAGCTACGGTTGCCGCTCGGTTTCGCCCTCGGAATTCTCTATCTGCTGTTTGCCCGGCCAACCCAGCTCTCGCTCATCACCGGAGGGCTCATCGCCCTCGTCGGGGTAGCGGTCCGCGCATGGGCCTCAGGACACATCTCTAAGAACGAGCAGCTCGCCGTAGCCGGGCCGTACGCCCACACGCGCAACCCGCTCTATTTCGGGAGCTTCCTGATTGCCGCGGGCTTCGCGGTCGCTGCCCATTGGGCGCTTCTGCTTGTGGTCATCGCGTTCTGGGCCTTTGTCTATGCGCCAACTATGGAGCGGGAACGGGCGAACATCAGCAGCCGCTTCCCGGAGGGCTACGCACGCTACTCGCAGAACGTCCCGGCGTTTGTTCCGCGGGTGAAACCGTGGCGTGAGGAAGCTTCGAACGCGAGTGCGTTCAGCCCCACTCTGTACATGAAGCATGGCGAGTGGAAGGCCTTGCTCACATATCTGCTAGCTATTGCGTGGCTGGCGCTCAGGATTAGTTGAGAGGGCTAAGTCGTTGTCACTATTGCCAAAAGAGAGTTTTTCCCTACATTACAAACGAACAAATTCATTGCTCCGACGAGACTGGGGACGAGCGCGCGACTCGCGCCGTCCAGCACCAGCCCTCGCTGGGGAAAATCAGCGCTGGCCCTGAAGTCCACTCAAGCGTCGCAGTAGTGCGCGCCAACACATAAGGACATCCGCCCGCAATCCCGTGATGCCGAGTCGCCGTCACGGATGCCGGGTGGACGACGATGAAAAGAGAAATCCTCATCAACGCCGGCGCGCGCGAGACGCGCGTGGCGATCCTGGAGGACGGGGAGCTCGTAGAGCTACTCGTCGATCGTCCAGACAACCGTCGCATGGTAGGCGACGTATACCTTGGGAAGGTCGAGGCGGTGCTGCCGGGGATTCAGGCGGCATTTGTCGACATCGGCACGGAGAAGAGCGCCTTCCTTCATGCCTCCGATCTCGTTCATGAAAGCGCCGAAGAGGCGGAGGACGACGAAGACGAGGACGATCCCGACAACGGGAACGGGAACGGAGTCGCGTCGGCGGCGCGCAATGGCGCCGAGAGTATTCCGGCCGCGGTCCATCAATCGCGGCGAGGCCGCAAGGCGCCGCCGATCCAGGACGCGCTCAAACGCGGGCAGGAGATCATGGTCCAGATCTCCAAGGAGCCGATTTCGACGAAGGGTCCGCGCGTAACCGCCCAGCTCTCACTCGCCGGTCGATTCCTGGTCTACATTCCGGATTCGTCGCGGGTCGGCGTAAGTCGGAAGATCGGGTCCGGAGCGGAACGCCAGCGTCTCAAGGAGCAGGTTGCCGCGATATTGCCCGAGCGCTCGGGCGGAGTAATCGTCAGGACAGTGAGCGAGGACGTTACTCCCGAGGCTCTGGAGCGAGACCTCGAGATGCTGATGGCCCAGTGGAAGAAGATCCAGCGCAAGTCCAAATTCACCCGTGCGCCGGCTCTGCTACACCGCGAGACGGGGCTCACCCGGGGTCTCGTCCGCGATCTGTTCAGCGCAAAGGTAGACAGCCTGAAGATCGACTCCAAGCCCGTGTTCAACGAGGTGGTCGAGTACCTCAAGACGGTGGCTCCGGATCTCATTCCCCGCGTGAAGTTGTACGAAGCCCCGACGCCGCTCTTCGACTCAGCGGGAATCGAATCCGAGATCCGGAATGCCTTCAAGCGCCGCTGCGATCTTCCTTCAGGCGGTTACCTCATCATCGAGCCGACGGAAGCGCTGGTGTCGATCGACGTGAACTCCGGCAGGTATACCGGCAAGAAGGACCCGGAGAAGACGGTGCTCCGGACGAACATCGAGGCCGCTGCCGAGGTCGCGCGTCAGCTGCGGCTTCGCGACGTTGGCGGAATTATCGTCTGCGACTTCATCGACATGGAGACGCGGCAGTCCAGGGAGCGTGTCCTGCAGGAGCTTCGCATGCATCTGAGTCGCGACCGCGCGCGCACAAAAGCTTTTGCGGTAAGCGACCTGGGGCTGATCGAGATGACGCGGCAGCGCGTCAGGCAGAGTCACTACCAGAGCATGACCGGGCCGTGCCCGACATGCGAAGGCACCGGAAGGGTGTTCACGCCCGAGACGATCGTGCGCAGAATGGAGCGGTCCGTGCGGCGAATGGTGATCGAAGGCCGCCGCGACAACCTGCTGGTGAAGCTCCATCCCGAAGTCGCGATGTATGTTCTCGAGGAAGAAAAGGAGCTGGTCCACAAGCTTCAGAAAGCCGCATCCTTCTCGCTCGAGCTTCGGGATGATCCGTTGCTCAAGCCCGATGAATTCAAGCTGGTTGTCAAAGCGCAGGGCAGGGACGTAACACAGCAGTACGCGCTCTCATAGCGGGCGCGCGGCCGCCACCGGCCGCTATTTCGGACAATGGAGCAGAATGCAACACGCGAGTGCTGCACGTGCATGTCGAGCGCTCCGCCGCTGCGCAGCGGCCTCGTGGTGCATCGCGCTGCTTGGCGGCTGCTGGAAAATGACTCCGCCCTCCGGTCAGCTGGAACCGACGCTCCGCCGTATCGGCTGCGAAGCGGAGTCGTGTGGCAATCCGGACAATCAGGTCGACGTAACCTATCTCGGCACATCCGGAATTCTCGTCCGGTATCGCGGGGCAGCGTTACTCGCTGCCCCTTTCTTTTCGAAACCTCCCCTCAAGCGCGTTGTTCTCTCACTAATGGCGGCGGGCAGCTCTCGCCTGACGCCCGACACTGCACTGATCGAGCGTTTTCTCCCGGTAGCCGCGGACAGTGCGTCGGCAATTCTCGTCGGACACGGACACTACGACCATCTCCTCGACGTGCCGTACATTGCCAACCACCGTGCGAAATCAGCGAGGATCTATGGGGGCCCATCGATTCGCCACATGTTGATGGGAGATGCCTCGCTTCGGGCAGGCAGCGGGTCGCGGCTGATTGCGATACCCACCGAGAGAGCTGGAACGCGGGACCGTGCCGGGACGTGGATCTATACGAGGGACCGCAGGTTCCGCTTCATGCCGCTTGTCGCGACGCACGCTCCAACGGTGAAGCGTCTCGGAACAAGCTACCGTTTCGCGCCGGGACGCTTGTCGAGGGATTTGCGATCGCTGCCTGCGACCGCCTCGGACTGGAAGCTCGGCGAGCCGTACGCCTATCTCATCGACGTTCTCGCACCTCGCGACACGACGCCCCGGTTTCGGATCTATTATCAGGACGCTCCGAGTGAGCCTCCTCACGGATTTCCTGATCGTGCGACCCTCGAGGCGCGGCGGGTCGACCTTGCGGTTATCTGCGCGGCGACTTCCACCTACCTCAGGAACACGCCGGACAGTCTTCTGAAGGTGCTCGCGCCGCGGAACGTGATGGTTACACACTGGGAATCGCTTTTCAGGCGCGGTACACTCTCGCTGCAGTTCAACGCAGCGTGGGATATCGACAACTTTATCGGGCGCCTCGAGCGCGGATTGCCGCCGGACTCCAGATGGGCGATGCCGCCGCCTCAACGAGTGATGAGCTTCAGGACAACGGCGAACTAGGCACACACAGTCGCGAATCCGCGAACGGCTGCCGCCTCAGGAAAGTCCGAGATTGCTCAGGAGTACATCGAACCGCGGGTCGAGACGAAACGGATCGTACATCGGTGAGCGGATCCCGAATGCCAGCGTGCACGAGCGCTCGGCAAATGCCTGATCGAGACATTCGAAGGCAAGGTCAATCTCTTCGAGGTGTGCGTGAACCCACGAAAGGAGAATGGGAGCGACATACTCTGATCGTGCTTTCTCTTTCAACTTCGCAAGGACATCCTGTGCCTCCTGGATCTTCCCGGACATCGCGTAGACGACGCCGAGCAGCGCCTGCATGAACGTCACACCGGGCGAAAGCCGCGCGCCTTCCCGCGCGTAGTTGATCGCCTGCTCGTACCGCCCTTCGTGGGCGTACGACAGGCTTATGGCGAACAATCCGGTGAACGACTCCGGGTCCAGCTCCAGAACTCGCTCGCAGTACGCGATAGCCTCGCCGTACTCTCGCGCGTGATAGTGTACCAGTGCGGTGATCATGTTATGGAGTGGATCTATCTCGGACGCCCGCTTTGCAGCAGCCTTCGCTTCGGCCCGGCGATCCATGTCGGACAGAAGCCAGGCGAGGTACGAATGTGCGAGGGCGTGTCGTGGATGTTTGGCGATAACCGCGCGCAGAGTAGACTCTGCGCCAGTCCAATCCCACTCGAGGATCTGAACATGCCCGAGGGTCGTTCCCGTCTCGGCAAGATCCGGTGCCAGTTCGACACCGCGTACTGCTGCCGCCTTTGCCCTCGGCATCACCGCGACTGACGGCACGAAGCCATAAACGGCGAGCACGGAATAGCAGTCAGCGAGGCCGTGGTATGCGAGCGCGTAT
Source organism: Gemmatimonadaceae bacterium (assembly GCA_035633115.1). Taxonomy (NCBI): domain Bacteria; kingdom Pseudomonadati; phylum Gemmatimonadota; class Gemmatimonadia; order Gemmatimonadales; family Gemmatimonadaceae; species Gemmatimonadaceae bacterium. Next base: position 368,679 of record DASQFN010000047.1, read on the forward strand.
CCCGTATCGTGCTTGAGAGCTTCGCCGAAATGCTGCATCGCCGCCTGCATCTTTCGTGTTCCATTCCATATGAAACGGCCACGCAGGTAGTGCTCGAAAGCTTCGACGTTGTCGGTCCGCCGGCGTCCGAGTGACTCTTTCTGTTCACCGGTGAGCCTTATCTGCATCTTGCCGACGATGCTTTTCGCTATCTCCTCCTGAATCGCGAATACGTCGTCGAGCTCCCGGTCGTAGCGTTCGGCAAAGAGGAGATATCCATCGTCAGCGTTGACCAGCTGCGCGTCAATTCGGACCCGGTTCTTCGAGCGTCTCACACTTCCCTCGAGTACCGCGTCGACCTTCAGCTGCTCCGCTATCTGGGACACATTGAGACCGCGTCCTTTCAGCGCGAACGACGATGTCCGTGCCGCCACTCGAAGAGAAGCGATGCGGCTCAAGGCGCTGATGATCTCGTCGGCAATGCCGTCCGAGAAGTATTCGTTCTCGGGGTCCGCACTAAGATTCGCAAACGGCAACACGGCGATCGAAGGCTCCCGACGCCCACGACGGGTTGTCGCCCTGGACTCCCCGCTGAAGTTGCCGGAGTCCAGCGCCGACACCAGCTCTGCCGAATGCTGTGGCCGGTCACCCGGCTCTTTCTGCAGGCAGTACATCACAAGTGTGGCGAGCGGATCGGGAATGTCCGGGCGACGGGTTGCCACCGGCTCGGGCTGCTCGACCAGGTGCGCCGCGAGCATCGCATGGCGGGAGCGGCCGGCGAACGGAGTTGTACCAGCGAGCATCTCGTACGCCATCACGCCAAGGGCGTAGATGTCCGAGCGGTGATCGAGCTCCAGATCGCCTGCTGCCTGCTCCGGAGACATGTAGGCCGGCGTACCAATTACGAGGCCTTCGGACGTCAACGCGTTGTCATTCGGGCGCATCGCCGCGTGAATCGCTTTGGCGACTCCAAAATCCATCACCATCGCCGAGCCATGGGACAACAGGATGTTGTCCGGCTTGATGTCCCTGTGCACGATTCCGCATCGATGCGCATAAGCAAGCGCCGAGGCCACTTCGCGAAGGATGCGCACCGTGTCGGCGATTGGAAAACCGCCCGACGCGCCGAGCTGTTTTCGCAGCGACTCACCGATGACGAACGGCATGGTGAAGTAGGGAAGCCCACTAACTTCCCCCGAGGAGAATACCGGCAGTATGTGCGGGTGCTGAAGCTGGGCTGCCATCTGGATCTCGCGGCGGAACCTGTCGAGCATCACCGCCCCTGCCAGCTCGGAGGGAAGAACCTTCAGGACGATCTTCCGATTGAGCGAGACCTCGTTCGCCAGGAAGACACGCGACATGCCTCCGCCGCCAAGCTCTCGCTCGATTGCGTAGCTGGCACCAAGGGCGGATTGCAGCTGTTGTCGGAGCTCGTCGGGCAGTTACTACCTCGGGGACGCGGGTTACATGGGTAAGGGTGTTACAACGATACGGATTGACTGAGTCAACCGCCACGTTGGGGGTCGCTGACTGTAGTGCGGTAGTGTCCGATTTTGACTGTGACATTAGGCCGCCTGACCGAGTTTGATTTTCGGGTCCATGAGGCCTAGCACTTTCTCAATCGTCCAAACGTGGTCCGTCACGCCCGCCGCCATGGCGGGTGTCGTCTTGATTCCGTTCGCCGCTTTCGTCAGGGTGATGTGTGAGCGGCAAAAGTTGTAATACATGAAATGCAGGCTCACGGCGTGCGCGTGATTCTCTGCTTTCTTGGAAAACGCATTGGTCAACCGCGTGAAGCGGCGCATGTGCATCCGCATAGTGAGGTTGCACCGCTCGACGTAGGACGTTGAGCAAAGGTCCATGTCCGGGTCGCCCATGACCCACGCTTTGTCCACCCCGATGCAAATGGCCGGACTATACCGCCTCCGTGGGTCCTGCGGGACCATCGTGTTCCCGTAGTCCTTGTCGATGATCGCGTAGTCACAACCACCCCAACCGAAAGCGGCCTCGACAGCATTAGGGTACATCTCGTGTCCGTCCGTCGAAATCTGGACGCGGTTGGCTACCCTGCGGGCGACATCGTACATGAGCGCATGGGCGTTCTGGCGGTTGCGCTTTCCAACCATCCACGACAGGGCAAGCTTCGTTGTCGCGCAGATCGCGGTATACGTCCAGATGTCACCCTGACCCGCTTTCTTGGCGTTCCGTTTCTTGGCGCCCACGAATGACCAAATCTCGTCTGCTTCGATTCTCTCGCAGGGGAGATTGACTAGAACGTGGTGCTGATAGATCGAGCAAAACTCGCCAACCTCAACCAGTAGGCGAGTGACAGTGTCTTTGTCCGTTCCCGTCATACGGGCAACGGAACGGATTGAACCACCTTCAACTAGGCCGCGAATGACAGCGGCGCGTCTGGAAATAGAGAGTACGTTCATACCTAGTAATATGCTTGAGCGGTCAAGCATTATCAAGGGTATGTTACAAACAAAAACCGCCCCGTTACGAGCGGTTAGGAGACTGTTTGACGGGGGGTTATTCCCGGTCTTTCCAGCGGGCGTTTGCGGCCCGTTTGGCAATCTCGGAGCGTTCTTTGGGGGATAGTGATTCGGCTCTTGCTCGACCACCCTTGAGGCCGCCCCGGCGACCCAGCTCAACCGCTGCGGGATTCTTCTTATGGGGCTTGGGTGTGCCTGTAGCCCGCGCCACAATGGACGCAGCCAGTTGGTTGGCGTCGAGTCTCTTACTACTGCTTGACCGCTTAGGCATATTTTCAAACTAATGTCAGAAATCCCTGAAAGCAAACGCCGTTGTGTATTCTGCGGTGGCGGCCCAATGACACGCGAGGACGTTTGGCCTGTCTGGCTGTTGGAATTGATGGAGCAACGACTAACAACGACAGAGGTGGTTGTTTCCCGTGACGGTGTCGAACGAACGGCGCCCAACTTAAAGACACGGGTTAGGCAGGTTTGCAAGTCGTGCAACAATGGTTGGATGTCGCTGTTGGAGGCCGAAACAAAGCCCATCCTCTCGCCCATGATTATGGGGGACGGAGTCTTTACGCTAAGTGAGCGCGAGGTGAAAATACTCGCCCGATGGGCCATGAAGACGTATCTCATGATCGATCTGATTTTCCCTTCACACAGAAGGGTCATTCCTCCTTTTGCGTATCCAGGGTTTCGCCGTTACGGGACCCCACCAAAGCAGTGTGTTGTGTGGATAGCAGCGTACGGAGGGAATAAGCCCAGCTTCACCATCCACAGTGGTTCCGCTGCCGAGGTTGCTCCGGCTGTCTTCAACAACGACGGAGTTGTCATCTCCGGACGTACGGGACCCATCGGTGCTCGGTGCACCTTCTCCGTCTATCGGGTCGTGTTTCAGGTCATCATCATGAACACACCCCTGCCGCTGCGTGGAGCGACCGACCACATCGGCGCGCAGAAGATCTGGCCCCTTCCACGCGGCCCCGTCCAATGGCCTGTCGGCAACATGGCTTTCGACGATGATGTCCTCCTCAGCTTTGCCAATCGGCACATCGACGTCTTCATCCCACGTTAGCCACTCCCCTCGAAACCACTCATCGTCAAATCGCGGGTCAGTCATAGCCGCCCCCGATTTTCGTTACAATCAAAACCGGACACCGCCTGTAGTGCAGAGAAATTGACTTGACTCGGCGAGAAGCTTATTGTTATAGGCTGTACCCGATTTCTTTAACCCGCAGTGCCCAAATGGCTTACGCAATCATCCGGACAGGTGGCAAGCAGTACCGCGCCGAGTCCGGCAAGACAATTAGAATCCCCAGCCTGCCAGGAGACGAGGGATCGAAGGTCACCTTCAGCGACGTCATCCTCGGCTCGGACGGCGACAAGACGATCGTTGGTGTTCCCGCGCTCAAGAGCGCGTCAGTCAAGGGCGAGATCGTCAGGCAGGGTCGTGACAACAAGATCGTCGTCTTCAAGATGAAGCGCCGAAAGAACTACGCCAAGAAGCAGGGGCACCGGCAGGGCTTCACTGAAGTTCGCATCAACGACATCAAGCTCGGATAAAGGAGTTCTCATGGCACATAAAAAGGGCGTCGGCTCGTCCCGAAACGGACGCGACAGTAACCCGCAGTACCGCGGCGTGAAAAAGTTCGGCGGTGAGAAAGTCGTCGCCGGCAACATTATCGTCCGCCAGTGCGGAACCAAGTGGCATCCCGGCCGCAACGTCGGACTCGGCACTGATTTCACGATCTATTCGCTGATCGACGGAGTCGTGAAGTTCGAGCACAAGAACCGAACCCGTTACAAGGTGAGCGTCTACCCCGAGCAGACCGCCGAGAAGGGGAACGCCGCGTAAAAGCTGCCGCATTCATCGGATCGTTTGCGAAGGCGTCGTACGGAAACCCCGCGGGAGCGGGGTTTTTTGCATCCTATGAAACTGCTGGTGGATTTTTTGCGTAGACTAAACACGCAGGGCATCCTCTAACCCGAGACTACAATGGCGTTATTCGACAAGCTCAAGGAAGAGCTCGACCGCGCAGGGAAGGCAGCGCAGGGCGCTTTCGATGAAGGCAAGATCCGGCTCGAAGCGTTCCGCACGCGTCAGCTCGCTGACAAGGCGGCGCAGGCGCTGGGGTACGCCGTGTTTCGGGCGAAGCAGGGCGGCTCGGAAATAGACCCTGACACTTACGCGCGACTCTCGGCGACGCTCGCCACTCACGACGCTGAAGCTTCGCGTTACGAAGGGGAGCTCGACCGGAAGCGGCGGGAGTCGGCCGCTGATCGCGCAGCCAGCGCAGCTGCCCCAGACACAGCGACCGGTGCGGCCGACGCAGGAGCGGCAACACCGTCCACGTCGTCGACATCGAGCACGTCGTCCTCGAGCACGTCATCCTCGACCGGCGGCGACCCAACGACAACCGCAACGGCCGAGTCTCCGCCTTTAGGCGGCTGACACAAGCTCCGAAAACTGTCGAACACGAAGCCCGCGAGATACCTCGCGGGCTTCTGATTTTCTGGTGTTAGCGACCAGCGCCCAGCGCCCAGCGACTAGCGGGTAGCGTGTAGTGCCACCTTGTCGTTTACCGAAGCTTCCCCGGCATTGTGAGGTAGCGTTCAGTAAGCAGATCCTGACGGGTCTTCTCGGTTCGCTGGATACCTCGAACGAAAACATGCTCCGCTCGAGTCGTGAACTCGAATGGATCACCGCTCCAGACTACGACGTTCGCATCGCGGCCCGGCGAGAGCGAGCCAACGCGGTCGGACACGCCGAAGATTTCCGCCGGCCAGAGCGTGACCGCCTTCAGCGCATTCTCCCATGTCATTCCGTAGGCAACGGCGTTGCCGGCTTCCTGCTTGATGTTTCGCACGTTGAAGGCTTCTTCGTCCCCGCCGCCGGCGTTTCCAATGAGTGCAACACGGACACCCGCCGCGCTGAGCAAGCCCGGATTTTCCTGGCGCTGGCCCAGCGCCGCAAAGCCCGCGGGAATGTTGTTCATCGCCCCGGTCAGCACGGGCACGCGCGCAGCAGCGAGCTTGCCTGCCATCAGCCACGCTTCCGCGCCGCCTCCGACAATGAGCTTCAGGTTGTAATCGCGCGCGATGCGCAGCGCGGCGTCGATGTCTGATTGCTTGTCGACGATGACGAGCAGCGGAAGTCGTCCCTGGACGACGGGAATCATCGCCTCGAGATCCAGACGACTCGCCCGAAACTCCCGAGTGTCGGCCCGGTCGAACTGGGCGCGGTGGGTGATGAAGAACTTCGTGTCTTCCAGGAGCTCGCGCAGCTTGACGATCAGCTCGCCTCGCGACGTCGTTCCCGCCTGCGCGGCATTGCCTATCTCGGCGACCATCGCGACCGGCGATCGCATGATCATGTCGGTCGTTGTGCCCTCGACGAGATCGAGTATCGCCGCCTGGCCGGAAACCAAGCCGCCCGTCGGCAGCACGACGAACGAGGTGACGCCTTCCTTTCTAGCCGGAGCGAGCATCACCGAATTGGGATTCAATCCTTCCCAGACCGTGAACGACGCCGCGATGTTGTCCTGCCCGCGCGCCTGCATATCCCGGGTGTCGGCGACCTGGCCAATCTCCACCAGCCCAAGCTGCGTTGACGAGTTGATGAGTCCTGGTGTCACCCACTTACCGCTCGCATCTACACGGCGCGCGTTGGCGGGCACGGGAATATTCGCGCCGACACCCACGATCTTGCCGTTGGTGATTACAACTGTGCCATTCTCGATTGGCGGTCCGGAAACCGGGAAGACCTTGCCGCCGGTAATGGCGATCGTCTGAGCCGCGGCGGGATGCGCCTGGAGAACGAACGCAAACGCCGACATCATGAGCGCTGCAGCTCTGCGCATGAGAAAGTCTGTCATTGTCAGCGGGCCCTCGTCGGCACGAAGCCAAGCTCGAAATCGGTTCGCCAGTGCTCCGCGGTGTCGAAGCGGTCGTACAACATCGCGCCGTCCACCCAGACTTTCTCAACTCGCGTGTAGACGCTGAATGGATCCGCAGACCATAAAACGAGGTCTGCGTTCTTTCCTTTCTCGATAGATCCGATCCTGTCATCGAGGCCGAGGGCCCACGCGGCATTGATCGTCATCCAGCGAAGCGCCTGATCCGACGTGATGGAAAGTCCCGCCTCGATCCCCGCCTTCATCGCCTTCGCCACTTCCTGATTCAGCCGCTGCGAGCCGGAAGGATCATCGGAGTGGACCATCGCATGCGACCCGGGAATGCGGTCGACAAGCGGCAGGTTCGCGCGAACCGCATCCATCGCTTCGATCTTGAAGCTGCCCCAGTCGGCCCAGACGCTCGCTCCAATGCCTTCCTTCGCGAGAACGTCAGCGATCTTGTACGCCTCGACCCCGTGGTGGAATGAGCGGATCTTGTAGCCGAACTCCCGCGCGATGTCGATCATCTGCGCCATCTCGTCTGCCCGATAGCAGTGGTTGTGAACGAGAATGTTTCCGCGAAGCACTTCGGCGAGAGTCTCCTTTCCGAGGTCGCGGGTCGGCGGATCGCCCTTGTGGCCATCATTCCACTTGTCCCACTGCCGGCGGTATGCTTCGGCATTGATCCAGGCGGTGCGATAGCCGGCAACGTTTCCCATGCGTGTGGAAGGCCCGTCGGCCCGCGTCCCGTAGACGCGCTTCGGATTTTCGCCGCAGGCCATCTTGAGGCCGTACTTCGCGCCGGGGAACTTCATGCCCTGAACCGTGCGCGATGGCACGACCTTGAGTACGACGCTGCGTCCGCCAATGAGATTTGCTGATCCGGGTAATACCTGGATCGTTGTCACCCCGCCTGCGAGGGTGCGGGGAAATTGAGGATCATGGGGCCACACCGAATGCTCCGCCCAGACGTTCGGCGTGCTCGGGTTTGTGGCTTCGTTGCCGTCGCTCAACGCGCTGCCGCCCGGCGAGGCATAGACGCCGAGATGCGAGTGAACGTCCACGATTCCCGGCGTGACGTACTTGCCGTTGCCGTCGATCAACACGGCACCGGCCGGAACATCGACCGTCGCGCCGACCGCGACGATCTTTCCATCTGCGACCGAGACTGCCCCGTTGCGTATCGTCGGGCCTGCCGCCGTCATGATGTGCACGTTTCGAATGACGAGCGGCGCCGAAGCGACTCGCACGTACGTGCTCGGAAATGGGTCAGCGTTGGGAAGTGATTTCGAGCCCAATCCGGCAGCAGCGACGGCCGAATCTTTTCCGGATGCCGGTGATGGCCGCTGAGTGCCCGAATAAGGTCGGCACGCTGCCGCCGCAAATGTCGCAAGCGCGGTGAGACGTACGAAATAGCGTCGCATCTAGATGGATTTCCTCCTGTTGTTCATTGGCGAAGCGTCCTCGCTTCGACGCGGCCGAAAACATAGCTCGCCACCTCGAGCTCGGCACGTGTGACGTTGCAAGGGAATTGCGGCATCATCAGCTCTCGTCGATTTCGCGGAGCCAGCTCGCGCAGGCAGCGCTTCTGTCCGTGCAGATGCCGTCCACGCCAATGCCGCGGAAGTGCGCCCACTGCGCGGGGTCGTCACTTGTCCACGCGATGACACGACTACCTCGACTGTGGATTGTGGTTATCAGCGCTTCGTCGATGAACTCGCATGACTGCCAGAGATCTCTGGCGTCGGCGGCTTCCAGGAGGTACGAAGGGTCCACCGGGTATCCCACTTGGAGAATTCCTGCAGGGACATCCGGCGCGAGCGAGGCGAATCGCTTTATGATGCGGTGGTCAAATGAATGAACCGCGCAGCGCGCTGCTGCGGCCGGAACGCTCGATATGACTGCCGCCACGCGGGCCTCTATGTCGCGCGCCTTTATCTCTATGTATACGGCGGCACGCGCCCCGATTGCCTGCAGCACCTCCTGAAGCGTTGGAAGGGCGACACCCGGAGCCAGCTCGAAACTGTCGAGCTCTGCCAGCGAAATAGAGGCGATCGCGCGCCCGGCGATGGGAGAATCGAGGGCCGGCGGAAGGAGGGGGTCGTGATGGACCACAACAGCTCCATCACGCGTTGCATGAACGTCGAGCTCGACGCCGTCGGCGCCCGCATCCAGTGCCGCTTCGAAGGCCGGAAGCGAATTCTCGGGGTATCTGTCGCGAATGCCACGGTGGGCAATTACTTCAGGGTTGCGCAGATCTTTTCCCCCATTGGCGAAGGCGGATGCCTGATAATCATATGCGTTAACGTTCGCCCCGGGATAGCGTCTAACATGCGAGTTGAATGAATCCTCGAACCCAACGGCGCCCCGACGAAGCCGACTCGGTATTGATCGAGCGGTGGAAAGCGGGCGATTCACGAGCGCCCACCGAGCTGGTGGAGCGCCATGCGGATGCGCTCGCACGCTTCGCCGCGAGCGCGGGGGAGCGGGAGGAAATCAAGGAGCTGGTGCAGGACACGTTCGTTCGCGCGTTCGGGTCGCTTCACGCGTTTCGTGGCGAGAGCTCATTTCGGACATGGCTGTTCACGATCGAGCGTCGGTTGATGCTCGATCGGCGTCGAGCGGAGCAGCGGCAGAACAATCTCGTGCCAATCGAAGCGGCGGATGCGCAGACCACCTTCGACGCGCTCGACGGGATGGTGGCGCAGGAGACGGCGACGCGTGTGAGGCGGGCAGTGAATGGGTTGTCGCCGATGCAGCGCGACGTTTTTTCGATGAGAGTGGAGCAGGGCCTGTCCTACAAGGAGATCGCGGCGGTTCTCGAGACGACCGAGGGCGCCGCGCGAGTTCATTACCACAACGCGATACGCGCCGTTAAGGAGTTTCTCGATGAATGATTGCCTGAGCGCCGAAATGCGCGATGTGCTGCCGGAGGTAGTTCACGGCAGGCTCGACGCGGCGAAGCTCGCCGAGGTCGAGGCACACGTTGCATCGTGCGATGCGTGCGCCTCGGAGCTCGAGCTTCTCAGGGCCGTTGTCGCATCAATGCCGGTAGCGCCGGCAATGGATGTTCAGCGGATCGTTGCTGCGCTTCCTGTCGCGGCGAAACAAGGACTGCTGCTGCACAGAGGCAATGGGGAACCGGCTTCGGCGTCTGACACGCCAATCGGGCGGCCGCAGAGTGTGTGGTCCAGTCCGTTGCTGCGCGTTGCCGCAGCCGTTGTCGTTGTCGCGGCCGGCGGACTCTCGCTACTCGTCGGAAGGGACGTGCTCAACCCTGAAGCTCAGGTTGGCGGCAACAATAATCGTATCGCGGTGACGAGTCGGCCCGTGGCGCCTCCGTCTTCGGCGACGACGGTAGCACCGAGCGCTCCTGTGGTTGTCGAGTCGCCTCCGGCCGGCGTACCGGTGGCTGGCACCGGAGCGGGTTTGCTCATGAGCGAAGTGGATGGACTTTCCGACGAGCACCTTGTCGCGCTGCTCAGCGAGATGGACAGCATCGATGCTCTTCCTGACGTCGAGCCCGAGACTATCGTGCCGGCGGTTGTGGATTCGGACAGCGGGGCGGGCGAATGAAACGAGTGAGGTTCGTATTTCTGGTGGCTGGAATAGCTCTGGGCGTGCTTGCATCTATGCCTTTGCAGGGTCAGCGCACGGGCGACTCCGCCTTCCGCCGACCCCTCGGCCCGCAACGCGAGGAGCTCGAGCGGCGTTTTCGGGAGAGAAGCGCCGAGATCGCGCGCCGGCAGCTTCAGCTCACCGATGACCAGATGTCGCGTTTGCGCGCCGTGAATCAGCAGTTCGAGACACAGCGAGTATCACTCTTTGCGGAGGAGCGGCGGGCGAGGGAGGCTTTGCGCGGCGAGCTCACCTCGGCCGCGCCGAATCAGCAGAAGGTCGCGGCCCTGCTGGATGAGCTGATGGGAGTGTCACGCCGGCGTTTCGACATTCAGGCGAGTGAGCAGAGGGAGCTGGCGAAATTCCTGACGCCCGTGCAGCGAGCGAAATACTTTGGCTTGCAGAATCAGCTGCGACAGCGAATGGAGCAGGTGCAGAAGCGCGGAGGTCAACGAGGCGGGCGTCGCCGTCCCCCGATGGCGCCGCCGGGCGGCAGACGCGGGCTTGACTGAGCGATAGACTCCGGCGATACGTGCCGCAGTCGCCGCCGCTCAGCGCTGCGCTCGATTGGTCTTGTTCTGCACCGCCGTCTCACTTAAATAGAAATCCGTACCCCCGTCGCCCGGGTGGCGGAATTGGTAGACGCACGGGACTCAAAATCCCGCGAGCTTAGGCTCTTACGAGTTCGATTCTCGTCCTGGGCATGACACCTCGGTTTTTGCGAACTCCGAACACTACGACGGCGTCATCCGTATAACTTTGGATGATGCCGTCTTTTCTGCTTCTTGTGGCTTTGCAGGGCACGCTTGCAGCCCAGCCGCGCACCCCAGCCTTGATTGACAGTCTCCCGCTCACGCTGCCGCAGGCGGTCGAGCGGGCAATTCGCATCGGCGACGAGTCACGTGCCGCCGCGGCACAGGTCGATGTCGCGGACGCTCAGGTCACCGTCGCGAGAGCCTCCGGACTTCCGCAGCTCCGGCTGAATACCAGCCAGAGTCACGTGATGCAGAGCGCACGCGCGAGCGCCGTCGGGCAGATCTTCAACCAGCCCAATACCTACACAGCGAACGCCATTCTCTCGCAGACGCTGTTTCAAGGGGGGAGGGTCATGGCCGGTTCACGTGCCGCGGCGGCAGTCAGAGGTGCGGCACGTCTGGATCAGACGGAAGTCGCAGCTCAGGTCTCGCTCGACGTGCAGCGTGCCTATCTGCAAGGGCTGTTCGCGGCGAACTATGCCGAAATCCAGGATACCGCTCTCGGCCTTGCCCAGCAGCGTCTCGCGCAAACAATGCAGTTCGAGCGCGCCGGCCGCGCTTCGAGGTACGATGTGCTCCGCGCGGGAGTAGAGCGCGCCAATCTTCAGCCGACAGTCATCCAGGCACACAGTGACGTCGAGCTGGCGATGGTGGATCTGCGGCGTCTCATCAACGTCCCCTTCGATCAGCCGCTCAAGCTTACAAGCCGGATCGACACGACTTCGGTGCTTCGCTGGATCGCGCAGCTCCGCGCTGATCAAGCCACGACGAATCGAGCCGCGCTGCGATCGGCCGAACTCGTGTCGCAGGCGCGACGTGCTGCGGTGAGCGTCGCGCGCGCAGACTTGTTTCCGACAGTCAGTCTCATAGGCATTGTGGGCGCCCAGGCGTTTCCTCAGACGGGCTTTCCCACGACGCGCGGACGATTCGAAGAGATCCCCTGCGCCGACGGCTCGACCACGCGAGTATGCACACGTCAGAACGGCGGGTGGTTCGGTGACAAGTCTTTCGGCGTGAGCATCGGCATTCCGATCTTCGACGGCTTCAGAGCGAAGGGTGCAATCGATCTCGCGAATGCGCAGGCGAGACTCGCCGACCTGCAGCTCGCGCAGACGCGCGAACGCATCGAGAGCGAGACTGCAACGGCTCGCGCCGAGCTCGATCGTGCCGAGGCGCTTTTTGCCGCCGGCGGACAAAACGCGGCGGAAGCGGCCGAGGCGTATCGTCTGGCGAGCCTCCGTCAGTCCCGCGGCCTGGCGACGCAGCTCGAGGTTTCCGACGCCCAGCTCGCTTTGACTTTGGCGCGCACGAACCAGGCGCGGGCGGTTTACGATCTTTATCTTGCGGCTGCAGGCTACGCCCGTGCCATTGGCAGGCCGCCGCAGCTGTTCGATCTTCCGGCTACAACAACTCGTACGTCACTTCCACCTTCGGTGAAGCGTGCTCCGTAAGAATCAGCGGCTGGTCTGCGCGGGATTTTCGGCGTGCATCGTCGTTACGGCCTGCTCCGGCTCCGACCGGGGAGAAGCATCCGCGCGTCCGGCGGGCGGTTCTGCAGCAAACGGCGGTAGAGGGGGGCAGATGCTCACTCTCGCCGAGACCGACATCACCGTTGCGCGACGGGCGAACATGGTCGATGGCGTCGCGATAACGGGTACGCTGCGCCCCATCGAGACCGTGGACGTTCGGGCAAGAATAGAAGGGGTGCTGCAGGGCGTGTTCGTGCGCGAAGGCGACTACGTTCGGGCGGGGCAGCTGCTCGCGCGCTTCGAATCCAGCGGGCAGGAGAGCACGCTTCAAAGCGCCGCCGCCGGGAGGGCTGCCGCCCAGGGCGATCTGGCCACTGCCGAGTGGCGGCTCGCACAGTCCGAGCAGCTCTTCAAGCAAGGCGCAATTGCCGAGGAAGAGTTGCGTAGCTCACGAGCTGCAGTTGGAGCGGCGAGAGCAAAGCTTGCCGCGGCAAATTCCCAGGTGAGGTCGAGCTCGCTGAACCGGCGCGACACGCGCGTTCTCGCGCCCACGTCGGGCACGGTCGAAAAGAGATTCGTCGAGACTGGGGAGCACCTCAATTCCGGGGGACAGCTCTTCACGGTTGTGCGCAACGATATTCTCGAGCTTGCGGCGGCAGTGCCGGAGAAGCAGGCGAACAGCGTGGCAAGAGGGCAGTCAGTCGAGTTCTCCGCAAACGGCCAGGCGTTCGAGGGACGCGTCGCGCGGCTGAGCCCCACAGTCGATCCCGCGTCGAGGTCGATAACCGTCTACGTCCAGGTTCCGAACCCGACAGGTGCTCTGAAGGGTGGCACATTTGCCACGGGAACGGTTCTTTCGCGGACGATAAGCAATGCACTCGTGATCCCGGTTTCGGCACTACGACAATCCCCGAGGGGTGGCCAGATTGTCTACAAGGTTGTGCAGGGCAGCGTCGATACCGCGACAGTTCGGGTCGGGGTCGTTGACGATCGCACTGGAATTGCTGAAGCTCTGTCAGGGGTCGCGGACGGGGACAGCCTCGTCTCGGGTAACGTCGGCAGCCTTGGGAAGGGAATGAAAGTTCAGGTCGTTGGCGCCGGCCGTGGGCAGTCATCCCGGGCATCGTCGCCCGGAGCGGGCACGCCACCGCGCAGTCCGTAGCGAGGAGAAGCGATGTTTCTCTCGAACGTCTCGATCAAGCGGCCGGTATTCGCAACCATGATGATGGCTGCTCTCGTCGTCCTTGGCATCGTCTCCTATGGCAAGCTGGCGATCGACGAATACCCGGACATCACTTACCCGATCGTCATCGCGCAGACGAGTTACCCCGGCGCATCCCCCGAGGTGATGGAGAGGGACATCTCGCGCCCCATCGAGGAAGCGCTGAACACAGTGCAGGGGTTGAAGGAGATCAATTCGACTTCGCTCAACGGCATTTCGATCGTTCGGCTAACACTGAATCTCGACGTTGACGTTCTTGCCGCTCAACAGGATGTGCAGGCGAAAGTCGCCCGCATCCGCCGCACGCTGCCTCCGGAGATCGAAGAGCCAATAATCAATCACTTCGATCCAAACAGCCGACCGATCATATCGGTGGCGATCCAGAGTGGCGACCGCCCGATTCGCGAGCTGACGAGCCTCGCCGAAGAGGTGATATCGCCACGACTTCAGGCAATACCCGGCGTTGGCGGCATAAACGTTTCTGGTGGCGAGACGCGGCAGATCAGGATCGAGCTCGATCCGGCGGCGATGAAGTCATATGGTATCGGGCCGCCACAGGTGATCGCGGCGCTCAGCCGTGAGAATCAGGAGGTACCGGCCGGCCGCATTCAGCAGGGAGACACGGAGCGGCTCATCCGGGTGACCGGACGAGTGGTGAACCCCGCCGCGTTCGCGAGTATCGCCGTAGCGATCCGTGGCGGTGTTCCGATTCGCCTTGGAGACGTTGCGAAAGTCGTGGATGGATCCGCGGACAAGCGGACTGCGGCGCTCCTCGACAACACTCCCGCGCTGGCCATCGACGTTCTGAAGATCTCGGGGTCGAACACCGTCGCCGTTGCCGATTCCGTGCGCGCCGCGGCGGCGGACCTGCGGCGACAGCTTCCCGCAGACGTTCAGCTGCGCGTGATTCGCGACGATTCGAGGCGCATTCGCGAGTCTCTCGAGGACGTCGAGCTCAACATCATCCTCGGCGCGGTTCTGACGATCGCCATCATCTACCTGTTCCTGAACTCGTGGCGCTCGACGATCATCACCGGCCTGACACTGCCGGTGAGCATCATCTCGGCTTTCTTCATCATGTGGGTGTTCGACTTCACGGTGAACACCATGACGCTGCTGGCGCTCTCGCTCGCGATCGGACTGTTGATCGACGACGCCATTGTCGTTCGCGAGAACATCGTCAGGCACGTCCACATGGGTAAGGGTCACGTTCGTGCCGCGCAGGAAGGAACCGACGAGATCGGCCTCGCCGTCGTGTCCACCTCGCTCGCGGTAGTCGCCGTGTTCGTTCCCGTTGCGTTCATGGGCGGAATGATCGGCAAGATCTTTTTCCAGTTTGGCGTCACCGTCACGTTCGCTGTTCTGGTATCGCTGTTCGTGTCGTTCACTCTCGACCCGATGCTGTCCAGCGTCTGGCCGGACCCCGCAGGTGAGAGCGCGCATTCCGGCAAGGCGGTAAGGACAAGAAATCCAATCCGCCGGGTAGGACTCGCGTTCGACGCCTGGTTCGAGAGAACGGCGAACAAGTACCCTCCGCTGCTCTCGTGGGCCCTGGGCCACCGCGCGTTAGTGATGGCGGGTGCTGTAGGATCGATCGTCGCTGCAGGGTTGATCTACCCGTACCTCGGATTCACCTGGCTGCCGGACGTGGACGGCGGCGAATTCAACGTTCGAGTGTCAACGCCACCGGGCTCGAGTCTTTCGTACACGGTGTCAAAGGCGCAGGAAGTGAGCTCGTTCCTCAGATCTCAGCCCGAAACCGAATTCACCTACACGACCATCGGTGGAGGGTTCAGGGGAACGCCCAACAACGGGAGCATTTACGTACGCCTCCGCCCGAAGGGCGAGCGCGAGCGATCGCAGGAAGAGATACAGGGTGCTCTGCGCGGAAAACTTTCTCAGATGGCGGGTGTGCGCCCTGTCATCACCGGGACGCCATCCATCTTCGGCGGATTCCGTCAGCCGATAATCGTCAACGTGCAGGGGCCCGAGGAGACCCGGCTCAAGGTTGCGGCGGAGCAGGTGTTGAATCTGATCAGGGAGACCCCCGGCGCAGCGGAGCCCAATTCCAGTGACGAGGGACAGATTCCACAGCTCGACGTAAACGTCGATCGCCAGCAGGCGTGGGCCGCGGGGCTCGGCATCAACTCAATTGCCGGAACTCTGCAGCCGCTTTTTGCGGGACAGCGTGCTACGCGCTGGGAGGATCCGCAGGGCTTTTCTCACGACGTCGTTGTCGTGTATCCCGATTCACTGCGCAAGACGGCATCCGATGTTGCGAACATTGCGATTCCCGCGGGCACCGTCGATCCGAGCACCGGTCAGCCGCCGATGATTCCGCTCTCACAGGTGGCGGACGTGCAGACTAGCCTGGCGCCGCAACAGATCGACCGCCGCAATCTCGAGCGACAAGTCTCCATCTCCGCCGGCGTCATGCCCGGCTTCGCGATGGGAGCAGTCGCCGACGCGGTTCGCGCCGGCATCGACTCACTTGGACTGCCTGTGGGATACCATGCCCAGTTCACCGGCGACGTGCAGAATCTGACGGAGACGAAAGGTTTTGTCCTCGCGGCTCTGGGGCTCGCCGTCATCTTCATATATCTGATCCTGGCTTCGCTCTTCGGCTCGTTCTTCCAGCCGCTCGCGATCATGCTTGCTCTGCCATTGAGCTTCATCGGCGTAGCGCTGGCACTGCTGTTGACGAATGGAAGCATCAACGTGATGACGATGATCGGAATCATCATGCTGATGGGTCTCGTGACGAAGAATGGAATCCTGCTGATTGATTTTGCGAATCAGCAGCGTGAGAAGGGACATTCGCGCGATGAGGCACTTCTGATCGCCGGGAGAATCAGGCTTCGTCCGATCATCATGACGACAACCGCGATGATTTTCGGGATGATCCCACTCGCTCTCGCGCTGGGCGCGGGCGCGGAGCAGCGTGCTCCGATGGCGCGCGCCGTCATCGGCGGATTGATCACATCGACTCTTTTGACTCTGCTCGTTGTTCCGGTGATGTCGACGCTTCTCGACGACGGCGTGACGCTCCTGAGAACCCGGCTGCCCGACGCGGTGCGGCGGCTTCGCACCAGGAGAATCGCTCCAACGCGCGCGCCGGTGCCTCGACCACGACCTGCAGGTGAGCCTGGAATAGCCGCGCTCGAGCGCGCGGAAAAGATCGCACTCGACGTTCGGTAGGGTCCGGTGAGGCTAATGGCCTGCTGTACTACGTCATGCCTTTCGTCGACGGAGAGTCACTGCGCGACAGAATGAACCGCGACAAGATTCTTCCGATCGAGGACGCGCTGCGCATCGCGAGCGAAGTGGCCACCGCACTCGACTTCGCCCACCGGAAGAACATTATCCACCGCGATATCAAGCCGGAGAACATTCTTTTACAGGAAGGTCACGCACTGATTGCGGATTTCGGAATCGCGAGGGCGGTGAACAGTATGAACACCGCAGCGTTGACCCAGACCGGCATGTCGCTGGGCACTCCGACCTACATGGGCCCGGAGCAGGCGTTCGCGGAAAAGGATATCGACGGCCGAACAGACGAGTACGGCCTGGCGTGCGTTCTCTACGAGATGGCGACGGGGGCCCCTCCCTTCACCGGACCGAACGCGCAGGCGCGCGAGGTTCCTAAAGCAGAGCCATCGACACGGAAATACATCATCGCCGCCGCGGCAGCCGCGGTCCTGCTGATCGTCAGCCTCGTAGCGTGGCAACTCTTTTGATCGCTAAGCTGATCCGCGACGCGTGACGCGGATCGCTTGCTGGGGTCATTCGGCGCGCCTAGTTTGATAGGCCTGCGCCCCCTCCAATTTCCCTGATGGCCGACTATAAACTCTCGACAGTTCCCCGCAACGGCGAGCCGATTTCGTACGCCGACGGAAAGCTCTCCGTGCCTGCTAACCCGATCATTCCCTTCGTTGAAGGCGATGGCACTGGGCCGGACATCTGGCGAGCGTCCGTTCGGGTGTTCGACGCAGCGGTTGAAAAGGCGTTCGGCGGCGAGAGAAAAATCGCGTGGATGGAAGTATACGCCGGCGAAAAATCGTTCAAGCAATTCAATCACTGGCTGCCAAACGAGACCGTCGATGCGCTTCAGGAGTTCCGCGTATCGATAAAGGGTCCGCTGACGACACCTGTCGGAACGGGGATTCGCTCGCTCAACGTGACGCTCCGCCGAGTGCTCGATCTGTATGCGTGCATTCGGCCCGTCAGATATTTCGAGGGCGTGGGAGCCCCCATGAAGGAGCCGGAAAAAGTCGACATCGTGATCTTCCGCGAGAACACTGAGGATGTGTACGCCGGAATTGAATGGCGCGCGGACTCTCCCGAGGCCGCGAAGCTGCGAGCCTACCTGAAAACAGAGTTCGGAAGCGAGATTCGCGACAAGTCCGCCATCGGGATCAAGCCGATGTCGGAGTTCGGCACCAAGCGGCTGGTCGAGATGGCCATCAGCCACGCGATCGCAAAGAACCGCGAGTCGGTGACACTCGTGCACAAAGGCAACATCATGAAGTTCACGGAGGGCGCATTCCGCGACTGGGGTTACGAGGTTGCGGAGGAAAAATTCCGCGACGCGACCTGCACCGAGGCGGATGTGGAGAAAAAGGGCCGCGACACTCGCGCCGACGCCGTCATCATGAAGGATCGCATCGCGGACTCGATGTTCCAGCAGCTTCTGCTGCGCCCGTCGGAGTATGCCGTGATCGCAACTCCGAACCTGAACGGAGACTACCTGTCTGACGCCGCCGCTGCGCAGGTGGGTGGCCTCGGCATCGCGCCCGGTGGAAACGTGGGCGACGGCATGGCCGTGTTCGAAGCAACGCACGGAACTGCTCCAAAATACGCGAACCTCGACAAGATCAATCCGGGCAGTGTGATTCTGTCGGGAGCGATGATGCTCGAGTATCTGGGCTGGAACGAGGCTGCGAATCTCGTAATTCGGGGAGTCGAGAACGCGATCAAGGCCAAGAGGGTGACGTACGACCTTGCGCGCCAGATGCCCGGAGCCACCGAAGTCTCCACATCCGCATTCGGTGACGCAGTGATCGCAGGCATGCGGCAATAGTGGCACCCGAGATTCAGCTCAGCGCCGCCGCAGTCGCGGACTTTTCGACCGCTCTCCTCGCTGTTGCGATGGACGAGAACCCCGGCGCCGCGACGCTCGAGGATCTCGACCGCGCGCTGGGAGGCGAGCTGCAGCGCTCAATCGCTGCGCGCGAGTTCCGTGGGGCACGGGATGAATTGCTGCAGTTCACCGGCACAGCAAACGGGGCGCGCCGTATCATGCTCGTCGGGATGGGAAAACCAGGCGACAGAGCTGGTGGTCTGCGGCGCGCGGCGGCAGTGGCTGCGCGACAAGCCCGTAAGCTCGGGTCAGGAGACCTTGGATTTCACGCCGGCGTTCTAGGCGAGCGCGAAGTCGAGGCCGTAACAACCGGCTTGCTCGCCGGAGCGTGGGAGTACAAGGATCTGAAGAGCCCACCTCCGGAGGAGGAGCGGCGTGCACCGCTCGCGCGCGTAACGATACTCGCGGACGACAATCCCGAGAACCGCGCTGCGATGGACGCAGGACAGGCAATTGGCGCCGGGCATTCTCTGGCGCGCACGCTCGCCATGATGCCCGGCAACCTTTGCACTCCTCAATTCCTCGCTGACACCGCGAAACAGATCGCCGACCGTCACGGCCTCAAGCTAACTGTGCTCGGACGCGCTGAAATGACGGCCGAGGGGATGGGCTCTTTCCTCAGCGTCGCGCAGGGAACACCGCAGGACCCGAAGCTGATCGCCCTCGAATATGCAGGTGGCAAGCCGGGTGAGAAGCCGGTCACGCTCGTCGGGAAGGGGCTGTGCTTCGACAGCGGCGGAATTTCGATCAAGCCCGCGCAGTCGATGGAAGACATGAAGTTCGATATGTGCGGCGCGGCCGGAGTGCTTGGAGCGTTTGACGCGATATGCCGAATGAAGATTCCGGTGAACGTCGTGGGTCTGATCGGTGCGACCACCAACATGCCATCCGGAACGGCAGTCAATCCGGGTGACGTCGTGAAGAGTCATCTCGGCAAATACATCGAGGTCATCAACACTGACGCCGAGGGCCGACTTGTTCTCGCTGACGTTCTCTCGTATGCGCGCCGCTTCGATCCGGCGGTCGTTATCGACGCCGCGACTCTGACCGGAGCGTGCGTCATTGCGCTCGGTCATACGGCGACCGGAGTTTTCGGGCTCGACGACGCTCTCATCGGCGAGGTGATTGCGGCCGGCAAACGCGCCGGTGAGCCGGGCTGGTCCATGCCGCTTTGGGACGAATACCGCGATCTCATCAAGTCGGACGTCGCGGACATCAAGAACTCGGGCGGCCGGCCTGCCGGGGCGATCACAGCGGCAATGTTTCTCAAGGAATTCACGGAGAGCTATCCCTGGGTTCACCTCGACATCGCCGGCACCGCATACTCGGACGCGGACCTTGGCGCGATCCCCAAAGGCCCGACAGGAATTCCAACGGGCACCTTCATCGAGTTCGTGCGGGGAAGGGTGACCTGAGCGTGCTGCAGCATCACCGCTGGGGTCGTGCTCGCCTCGGCCTGATGGCCGGGGCGTTTTTCGTCGGAGTGCATGTGACCGCCGGAGCACAGGTCGTTCCGCCGCCCGGAAGTGAAGTGCCGATCCCGCCGAAACCCGCGACCGATTCCGCGGTGCCGAAGCGTGATACGATCAAGGCGCGCTTCGGCCGCTCCCGGGATCCCGTCACCGCGGACATAGGGCCTCAGTACAGCTGGGACCGCGAGGAGCTCTTCGCCAGTGGTGCGTTGACGGTCGCGGACCTACTGGACCGGATTCCCGGAGCGCTTACGTTTCGCAGCGGCTGGCTTGCGTCGCCAAAATTCGTGGCAGTAAACGGTGCCGTCGATCGTGTACGCATTTTCTACGACGGCCTGGAGCTGGACAATCTCGATGCGCGAACCGCGCCTTTGCTCGACCTCAACACCGTGCAGCTCTGGACGCTCGAACGGGTAAGCGTGGAGCGTCTTGGTGGAGAGCTCCGGGTGCATCTACGAAGCTGGCAGGTGGAGCGCACGGTGCCGTACACGAGAGTCGACGTTTCGACCGGCGACGAGGACTCCAACCTTTATCGCGGCTATTACGGCAAGCGCTTTCAGAATGGCGCCGGTGTTCAGTTCGCCGGACAGCAATTCAACACGAACTCGGCTCGCTTCGGCGGCGGTGGTGACGGACTGTCACTGCTGGGGCGCGTCGGAACTGGCGGTGCACACTGGAGCGTAGATGCTCTGGCGATCCGCGCAACGCGCAAACGCGTCGTACAGCCGACATTCGGCGCGGGGCAGTCGCTTCCCGGGTACAGTGGAACGCAGACACTCGCATACCTTCGCGCCGCGTGGGGCCGAATCGGCAGTGGCCCCTGGGTCGAGGCGCTTGCATCGGTGAACCGCCTTCAGGAAGACAGCAGACACGTGACGGCAGCGACGGCTGCATCGCTCCGCATCATTCCCGATAGTGCCGACACGACGAGCCGCTTCCAGCAGTACGTCCTGTCCGGCGGATTCGCGCGCGGACCAGCTCGATTGTCGGCCATGCATCGCGTGCGCAGCCGCGATGGCGTAACAACGCACTCACCCAGCGGCCGCTTCGAGCTCGACTGGCGCTATGCACTGGTGAGCGTCTTTGCCGAGCGTGACGGTTTTCACGGAGCGAATCGCGCGGACATCGTGGCGAGGCTGACACCGGTTCCATTCGCGGCGATCACGGGCGCCGTGACACGCTCGACCGATACTCGTGATGAGCTAACGCGCGGGCCTGATATCAATTCGGCGCGCATAGAAGCTGGGGTAAGGGTTTTCAGAACCTGGGTGTCCGCAGGGTTCATGACCCGGGACACTGCGTTGCTGCAGCCGCTCCGCGTTTTCGATACATCCTACGTGGCGACGAGCGCCGGTCTCAGAAGCGGTAGTTTTCTGGCCATCCGCGGGCCGATCATCGGCGCCCTCGGTGCCGACATCATCGCCACGAGATGGGCAGCGTCCGACGCGTACCGTCCCCTCCAGCACTCGCGCGCCGAGATCAATTTCATCACGAGCTGGTTGTCACGCTTTCCGAGTGGAAACTTCGGAATCCATGCCGCGGTGATTCACGAGTATCGCGGCATCGCGCGCTTTCCGGTCGCCCAGGGCGACCGCACCGCGGCGTCCAGCAATGTTTTCATGGGACTGCTGGAGATTAGAATCCTTCGGGGTACTATCTCGTATCAGGTTCGGAACCTCGCGGGCTTGCTCCACCAGATCGTGCCGGATTTCTACATGCACCGGGCGGTCAATCTGTACGGCGTCAGGTGGGAGTTCTGGAATTGACCATCTTGTGTCCTGTCGTAACTTAGGTAGCCGCATATGATAACCAGCATGACGGGGTTCGGGTCGTCGGAGGGCAAGGTGGGATCCCTCCGGGTCAGCGTAGAGCTGCGGACCGTAAATCACCGGTTCTTCAACCCGAGCATCAAGCTTCCCGCCGCCTTCAGCAAGTGGGAAGGGGACGTGCGGGAGATACTGCGGCAGCGAATCGCCCGCGGTCATGCCGCGCTCACGGCCCGGGTTGATCGGGATAGCACGCCAGCCGGGGGGATAAACGAGGCGCGCTTCGCCGAGTATGTCGCAGTCCTTCGCGGCCTGCAGGAGAGGCACGGCCTTACCGGCGGCCTCGATGCCGCCACCGTACTTTCGCTGCCCGACGTCGTGAATCTCGTGAGTCACGAGGGCGACGATGGCTCGGTGGACGAGCTACTTGCAGTGGTCGAAAGGGCAGTTGCGTCATTGCTCGCGATGCGCTCCGAGGAGGGCGCGCGCCTCGCTGGATTTCTCCTCGAGAGGATTAACCTCGTCGCCGCTTCTGTGGACCGGATCGCCGAACGAGCCCCCATTCGGTTGGCGGAGCACGGCACACGGCTCCGCAAATCGGTTCGCGAGCTGGCAGGAGCCGCGAACGTCGATCCCCAGAGGCTGGCGCAGGAGGTCGCGATCCTCGCCGACCGGATGGATATCTCCGAGGAAATCGACAGGTTCAAGGCGCACATCGACGCCTTCTGTAACACGCTCGACGAAACGGAAAGCGACGCGGTTGGCAAGCGGCTCGGCTTTCTTCTGCAGGAGATGGTCAGAGAAGCGAATACGATGGGAAGCAAGGCAGCCGACGCGCCCATTCTCGGCGAAGTGGTCAGCATCAAGGAAGAGCTGGAGAGAATCCGCGAGCAGGTAGAGAACGTAGAGTGAGCGGTTTTCCACTCATTCTTTCATCACCATCCGGGGCCGGCAAAACCACCATCGCGCGCGAGCTTCTGAGGCGCCGTCACGACCTGGGATACTCAGTATCATGCACCACCCGGCCCCCGAGGCCAGCCGAAATCGACGGAACCGATTACTTTTTCCTGACGCCCGAGGCGTTCCTCGCCGCCCGCGAAAAAAATGAGTTCGCGGAATCTGCCGAGGTGCACCAGCATCTTTACGGTACGCTGCGCCGGGAAGTCGACCGGGTGCTTGCAAGCGGCCGGGACGTTGTGATGGACATCGACGTGCAGGGGACGCGTCAGTTCATCGAGGCTTACCCGAGGTCGGTGCTTGTTTTCGTGCTCCCTCCCAACGCGGGAGTGCTGCTCGAGCGATTGAAGGCACGGGGAACCGAGAACGTGCAATCGCTCGACAGGCGGCTGCGGACCGCGGTAGCAGAGCTCAAGGCGGTAGGGATGTATCATTATGTAGTGGTGAACGACGATCTCGATCGTGCCGTTGAAGCGGTATCGAAGATCGTGGACGCAGAAAGGATGCGCACATCGAGGATTGCCCGGCTGGGCGAGCGAGTGGGAGAGCTCGTCGTCGGCCTCGAGGGTGAAATCGAAAACAACAAGAGGAGCAGTTAGACATGCAGGTTTTCATACCGAACGACATTGCCAAGCATGCCACGAACAAGTATCTGGGCGTTCTGGTGGCTGCGAAGTTTGCGCGCGTGATCAATGAATTTCCCCGCGACCGCTCAGCCGCTGGCGAGAAGAAGCTCACGACGCGGGCGCTCGAGGAGCTTGCGCGCGGTGAGATCGAGTATCGCGTCATCCCGCGGCGCCGCACGGAGTAGGTGATTTGCGGCCGTTCGATGGCCGCCGCATTCTCCTCGGCGTAACGGGGGGAATAGCAAGCTACAAGACCGTGATGCTGGCGCGTCTGCTGACCCAGGCAGGCGCCGAGGTCGACGTGGTGATGACGCGCGCGGCTCTCGAATTCGTTGGAGCGATAACGTTCGAGGCGGTCACCGGCCGCCGCAGCTACAGCGAGATTTTCGGCGCCGGCAATGCTCTCGATCATATCCGGCTCGCGAATGAGGCGGCGCTCTTCGTGGTGGCGCCGGCAACGGCCGACTTCCTCGCGCGCGCCGCGCACGGCCACGCAGACGATCTGCTCACGGCCGCCCTGCTCGCAAACACGTCGCCGGTTCTCCTCGTACCCGCGATGAACGACCGGATGTGGGCGAACACGCAAACGGCGGCAAACGTCGCCAGTCTCCGCGAGCGCGGCTACACTGTGCTCGATCCCGACGAGGGGCCTCTGGCAGCCGGGGAGGGCAGCGGGCCGGGGCGGATGCCTGAGCCCGAGACGATCATGTCGCATATCGCGCGGCGGCTGGAGCCGGACAGCTCTCTTTCGGGGAAACGCATCGTCGTCACGGCCGGTGCAACTCGCGAGGCAGTCGATCCCGTTCGATTCATCTCCAATCACAGCAGCGGAAGGATGGGAATTGCGATCGCGGAAGCCGCCTGGCGCCGCGGCGCCTCTGTCACGCTTGTGCTTGGCCATGCGGAGGTGCCGGTTGGTGCCGGGCCCGTAGTCCTGCGTGCGGAGAGCGTGGACGAAATGGCTGCCGCTGTCGCGTCCACTCTGCCGACCGCTGATGCGCTGGTAATGGCGGCGGCCCCGGCAGATTTTCGTCCGGCGAAGCCCGCCGACCGGAAGATCAGCAAGCGTGACGATTCGGCCGGGATGGCGATTCGCCTTTCACCGACCACCGACATTCTCCGTTCAACGCTGCCGTTGCGTCCGCCGCACGCGATAATTGTCGGGTTCGCGCTCGAAACGGGTGACGCACTGGCAAAGGGCGAGGCGAAGCTGCGTGAGAAATCACTCGACATGATCGTCGTAAACGATGCCCTGGAAGAAGGAGCCGGCTTTCGTGTCGACACAAATCGAGTGACGATCGTGACTCCCGGCGCCAAGCCGGAGAGGCTTCCATTGATGACGAAAGCCGCGCTCGCCGATGCGATTCTCGACCGCGTGGAGCCGCTGTTAAGTGGACGCTAGAGATCAGCTTCGCCGGTACCTCGAGCAGCGCCGGGACATGGGCGAGACCGAGCTTCTGCTCGATACAATGACCGTTGACGACGTCATGAAGGCGATTGGTGCGATCAATGCTGGTGGCTCAAGGGCTGTAGCGGCGGCGGAGCCTCGAGGCGACTGGCGCGCGGTGCTCGGAGAGAAGCCGGCACCCGCTCGAGGCCTGGAGGCTCCGGCCGATAGCACGGGACTCTTTGACGACGACGTCATGCGACTCGCATCTCTGAAGGCAGTCGAAAAGTCGGTGGCGAAATGCACGCGCTGCCGCCTGTACAAGACCGCGCTGAACCCGGTCCCCGGTGAAGGCAACCCCAAGGCACAGCTCGTGTGCGTCGGCGAAGCGCCGGGTGGCACCGAGGACGAAACGGGACGGCCGTTCGTTGGGGCTGCGGGGAATCTGCTCAACAAGATTCTCGCGGCCGTGGAACTGCGCCGCGAAGATGTCTTCATCTGCAACGTCCTCAAACACCGCCCGCCCGGCAACCGCAACCCGCTGCCTGACGAAGTCGCTGCCTGCAGTCCGTACCTCATAAGGCAGCTCGAGCTTATCAAGCCGAAAGTAATCGTTGCGTTCGGAGGCTTCGCCGCCCAAACTCTTCTCGACACCAAAACACCGATCGGAAAACTGCGGGGCCTGGTGCATCAATATCGCGGCATCCCGCTGGTCGTCACGTACCACCCTGCGGCACTGCTCCGGAATTCCGCATGGAAACGCCCAACATGGGAAGATGTCAAGCTCGCCCGTCGAATACTCGATAGCCCCTCAAGGGCGTGATCCGTACTCGGAGCGGCGCCCTCCGTATTCGGAGGATGCCGAGCAGGCCGTGCTGTCCGCGATGCTCATGGACAAGGACGCGATTCTGCGCGCCAATGAGCACGTCGACGAAAGCATGTTCTATCGGGAGGGGAACCGTCGAATTTTCCGGGCGATGGTCACCCTGTCGGACCGCGGCGATGTAATCGATCCGCTGACGCTCACCGAAGAGCTGGGCCGCACCGGCGAACTGGAGGCCAGCGGCGGCCGAGACTACATCAGCTTTCTCGTCGACGCCGTTCCCACCGCGGCGAACGTCGAGTATCACGCCAAGATCGTTCGAGAGAAAGCCCTCCGCCGCAGGCTGATCGAGGTTTCAACCGCAATCGTCAGCGAGGCGTTCGACTCTGCCGCATCCGCCGGCGAGCTGCTCGATGCCGCGGAGCACAGGATATTCGAGGTAAACCAGAGCAGGGGAGCCGAAGGATTCACGCGGATCAAGGAGCTCCTCTGGCCGACCATGGAGCGGATCGAGCTCCTGCAGCGCGGCGGCGAATCGATTACAGGCGTGCCAAGTGGGTTCAAGGATCTGGATGACATCACGGCAGGTTTCCAGCCGTCGGACCTCGTCATCGTCGCCGGCAGGCCATCCATGGGAAAAACAGCGTTCATTCTCAACATTGCCCAAAACGCTGCTCTCGATAACGAAGTTCCCATCGCGTTCTTCTCTCTCGAGATGAGCAAGGAGCAGCTGGTTCAGCGGCTTCTGACGTCGGAGGGTCGCGTGGACGCCCAGCGTCTTCGCAAGGGCAAGCTGCACGATGACGAATTCGTCCGTCTCGGCCGCGCCGCGGGAATGCTCAGCCACGCGCCAATCTGGATCGACGACACGCCGGCGATGACGCTGCTGGAGATGCGGTCCAAGGCGCGCCGGCTCAAGATCGACAACAACATCGGCATGATCGTCCTGGACTACCTGCAGCTGATGCAGGGGCCGACGAATACGGAGAGCAGGCAGCAGGAGATCAGTTACATATCGCGATCCCTGAAGGCGCTTGCCCGCGAGCTCCGCGTACCCGTGGTTGCATTGTCGCAGCTGTCGCGCGCACCTGAACAGCGCACGGGGGAGAACAAGCGCCCGCAGCTCTCCGATCTTCGCGAGTCCGGCGCAATCGAACAGGATGCCGATCTGGTGATGTTCATCTATCGGCAGGAGGTGTACGACGGGCCGATTGACAAAGACGGGAATTCGCTCGAGGGCCGCGCGGAGATAATCGTCGGCAAACAGCGAAACGGGCCGACGGGTCTGGTAAACCTGTTCTTCAACAAGACCTTCACCCGCTTCGAGAACTATTCGCCTCGCGCTGTTCCAGCGTGACTCCGAAGGCAAGGACGCTATACCGCTGCACCGGCTGCGGTGCGGACCATCCGCGATGGGCGGGACGCTGCGACGTGTGCGGGGAATGGAACACGCTCGTCGAGGAATCGATCTCGCGCGCTTCGACGGCATCAGCGGGGAAAGGCGCCGCTCGCCGCATCGGTGGTGCGCGAGCGCTCGGCGAGGGCGGCGACGTTGCGACCCCACGCCGTCTCGCGGACATAGTCGGTGCAGCCGAGCCGCGGTGGGTGAGCGGACTTGCCGAATTCGATTTCGTGCTCGGAGGTGGAATCGTTCCCGGCTCGATGGTCCTTGTCGGCGGCGAGCCCGGCATTGGCAAATCCACGATTCTGCTCCAGGTCGCGGCGCGCCTTCAGCAGGCGGGGCACCGCACGCTCTACGTATCCGGAGAGGAATCAGGACTTCAGGTAAAAATGCGCGCGGAGCGTCTGGGAGACGACGCGGGCGATGTTCTGGTCCTCGGTGAGACTCTTCTGGAGACGATTGTCGCCACCGCCGTAAAGCTCACTCCGCATATTCTGATTGTCGATTCGATCCAAACTGTTTTCACAGCGGACCTCGAGAGCGCGCCGGGAAGCGTGGGTCAGGTGCGCGAATGCGCGGCGCGGCTCATGAGATTCGCCAAAGAGACCGGCACGACGGTGTTCGTCGTCGGGCACGTAACGCGCGAGGGAGGAATCGCTGGTCCGAAGACTCTCGAGCACATAGTCGACACCGTTCTCTATTTCGAGGGCGAAGGAACCCTGGATCATCGCGTGCTGCGCGCAATCAAGAATCGCTTTGGAAGCGTCGACGAGATCGGGGTTTTCAGAATGACCCAGAACGGGCTCGACCCGGTGGCAAACCCTTCCGAGCTGTTCCTCGGCGACAGACTGAATCACGCATCAGGGAGTGCCGTAACCGCTCTTCTCGAGGGAACCCGACCGGTGCTGATCGAGATTCAGGGTCTGGCCGCAAAGTCAAGTTTCGGCACACCGCAGCGCGTAGCCACCGGATACGACGGCCGCCGTCTCGCGCTGCTCCTCGCCGTGCTCGACAAGCGCGCCGGCATTTCGTTCGCGCAGCTCGACGTGTTTCTGAATGTCGTGGGCGGTGTGCGGTTACAGGAGCCTGCCGGAGATCTAGCCGTTGCGACTGCCCTGGCATCGAGCGTTTACGACCGCCCGGTCGCTTCGAGCTCCATCTTCCTTGGCGAAGTGGGACTCGGCGGTGAGATCAGACCAGTGTCGCAGTCGGAGCGGCGGCTCGCAGAGGCGGCAAAGATGGGAATGACGACGGCGTATATGTCAGCGCGGGCGATTCCGTCGCGGCCTCCAAAAGGAATCACTCCTCGAGGAGTTCGGACCGTGAGTGATCTCTTCGGTCAGCTGTTTCAGTGAGCGCGGCTGACGTCGGCGTGATCATCGTTGCGGCTGGCTCGAGCACCCGAACCGACGGCGAGGAGCTCAAGCAGTTCAGATGGATCGCCGGAAAGCCGATGCTCCTGCACAGCCTTCAGACATTTCAGCAGCGGGTCGACGTTGCGATGGTGGTTGTGGTTCTTCCCAGGCAGCACGCCGGCGACCCCCCGCCATGGCTCTTCCAGTGTGACGCCGAGCGAATGCTGGTTTCGGTGGGCGGACGCGAGCGGAGTGACTCGGTTCGCAACGGGCTCGAGGACATCGGTGATCTCGCACGAATCGTCGCAGTGCACGACGCAGCACGTCCACTGGTGAGCGAGGCGATGATCGAGCGGGTCATCAGCGAAGCGAGAAAGGGTCACGGAGCGGCGCCCGGACTTCCCGTAGTCGACACGCTGAAACGCGCGGACAACGCCGGCAAAGTTCTCGAGACTGTCGATCGCACCGGACTCTGGAGAATACAGACGCCGCAAGCTTTTCCGCGCGAGATGCTCGAGCAGGCGCACATCGAATCGGCCGCGACTGATGTAACGGCGACGGACGACGCGTCGCTGTGTGAGCGACTCGGCATGGAGGTCGTGATCGTGCCCGGGAGTGAGCGCGCGATCAAGATTACCAGCGAGACGGATTTCGCGCTGGCTGAGGCGCTGAGTATCTTGCCGGAATGACATCTGAAGGGCGCGCCATCCCGTTCTGGTCGGACGAGGAAGTCGAAGCTGCGCTTGGTGCCGCAAAATCGCATTTGAGAGAGCATGGTGTTCTTGCGTATCCAACCGAGACGGTGTACGGGTTCGGCGGGGCAGTGGACACGGAATCGGTCAACAGACTGATCGCACTCAAAGGCCGTCCGCCCAACAAGCCTTTTCTCCTCATCGTTGCCGCGAGCGAGATGATCGGACGTCTTGAATTACATCTCAGCGCTTACGCATCGCAGCTTGCCGCGCGCTTCTGGCCCGGGCCATTGACGCTCGTGCTCCCTGGTGGCGAACGGCGCGTCCCCGATCAGTTACGCGGGCCCGAGGGAGGAATCGCGGTCAGGTGGACGCCGCATCGCGGCCTTAGCCGGCTTGTGCAGGCGTATGGCGAACCGATCACCTCGACCAGCGCGAACCGGCCGGGAGTGGACGCCGCGACGAACGCCGGGGAGATCGTCGAGCAGTGGCGGGAGTCGATTGTTCGCGGCGTACTGCACGTCCTCGACGGAGGTCAGCTTTTGCAGTCACCTCCCTCGACCGTTGTGGATTGCACTGGACCGCGACCGCGGGTAATTCGCCCCGGCGCAGTGTCGGCAGCAACGCTGAGAGCCGTCGTGCCGGACATCGTCGCCGACACGTAGGCCGTGAGAATCCTTTTCGTCTGCACCGGCAACACCTGCCGAAGCCCGATGGCCGAAGCTATCGCGCGCCGACTCATCCTCGAATCCGGCAGGACAGACCTGGAAGTCGAGAGCGCCGGTACTCAGGCGTGGGACCGCTCACCGGCATCGGATGAAGCGCTTCTCGTCGGAGTCGAGCGCAATCTCGACATATCGGGCCACCGGGCTCGCCGATTGACGCCCGAGATTGTCGCCAACGCCGATCTCGTGCTCGTGATGTCGCCGGCGCATCTGGCGCAGGTGCGCGAGATGGGTCCGAACGCCAACGTCCATCTTTTCGCCGGCTACGGGGTGAGTGGCGCAGCCGGTCGTTCAATCGCCGATCCCTTCGGCGGAAATCTCAACGACTATCGCGCGACAGCCGACGAGCTCGAGCACGAGCTGAAGGAAATTCTGGAGCGAATCCAGGCAGCGTGAGGCTCCCCGGGCGGCTTGTGCTACTCGGCCATCCAGTGGCGCACTCGCTGTCACCGGTCATGCACAATGCTGCGCTCGCAGCTGCCGGAATTCCTCTGCGCTACGAATTGCTCGACGTTCCGGCGGCTGCACTCGACGCGGTCCTTGCTTCGCTCGCAGGCGAGCGCGCTGCGGGCAATGTGACAATACCGCACAAGGAAGCCGTCGTGAGTCTCATGAACAACGTCTCGCCTCTCGCCGAGCGCATCGGTGCGGTCAACACATTCCGCACGTCCGACGAAGGTGATCTCGCCGGCGACAACACCGACCCCGTAGGTTTTGGCGCGTTTGTTCGCGCGATGCTTGGACAGGAGCCTCGAAACGCGCATTTCGCGATTGTCGGCGCGGGCGGCGCTGCCGCGGCCGTACTGGCCACGATCGAGAGATGGCCAGGATGCAGCGCCGGCATCTATTCGCGAAACCAATCACGTGCCGGCCGTCTCGTCGCACGCTTTCCTGATGTTGCGCGCATCGAAACGCTGAGCGAGGACCAACCTGTCCGTGGTGAGATTGTGATCAATGCCACGCCCATCGGTCTCGAATCCGACGATGTCCCAGTTTCGCTTGCGAAGCTCGACCGTGATGCCGCTGTCCTCGATCTCGCGTACAGGGTGGGAGAGACGGCATGGGTTCGCCTCGCGCGAGCCGAGGGCCGGATTGCAAGCGATGGTTTGCCGATGCTGCTCGAGCAGGGTGCGGCCGCCTTCGAGATATGGTTTGGTGTGCAGCCCGACCGGGATGTAATGTGGACGGCATTGAAAGCGGCCACCGGACGTGCATAACGCAACGAGCGGCCTCTTTGACGGACGCGGCGGTGGTGGCGGCGGCGGCGAGCGGCCGAGCACTGGTTGAACTCTTTCTTCCCATTTGTTGCGTTGTCTGCGAGCGCCTTGTTCCTCACGGCGACAGGGGAATCGTCTGCGGACATTGCTGGACGCTCGTGCGGGAGCTGCCGTACCCGAGATGCGAGCGGTGCGGTCACCCGTTGAGCAGGTACAGCTGCCAGTGGTGCGACAATCTGCCTCCCTTCGTGCGCGCGGCGCGATCCTACTGCTGGGTTTCGCCCGGCACGGGCGGGCAGATCGTGCACGCTCTCAAGTATTCCGGGTGGTGCGATGTGGCACCGTCGGTGGCGCGGCGTATGACGCGCCTTGCCTGGCCGCGGGATGTAATCGACGAGCGAGCTGCAGTCGTTCCCGTTCCACTCGCTCCGTCGCGGGAGCGCGAGCGCGGATACAATCAAAGCGCCGTCATAGGGGGCGAGCTCGCGCGGCTCTGGAGGATTCCGATGTGGGAGGATGTGCTCACGCGAACACGAGCCACACGCACGCAGACGGAGTTGACTCCGGGGGAGAGACTGAGCAATGTTGCCGGAGCATTTCGCGTCCCCGAAAATGCGCGCGCGAAGCTCCGCGGCGGACACGTTCTTCTCGTCGACGATGTCGTGACGACAGGTGCAACCCTGAGCGCATGTGCCGCCGCGCTTTTCGACGCGGGTTCGCGAATCATCAGCTACGTGACATTCGGCCGGGCCGCTGCTGCTGGTGACCGGCTGACACCATAGGAACGAATCGAGAAATGGCCATTCGTGTCGGCATCAACGGTTTTGGGCGCATCGGGCGACAGGTGCTTCGTGCCGCGAAGGAGCAGGAAGTACTGGACCTTGATTTTGTCGCGATCAACGACCTCACGGACACGGGAACACTCGCCCATCTCTTCAAGTACGACTCGATCCATGGAACATACCGCGGAGATGTCGGAACCGATGGCTCGTGCCTGTCCGTGGATGGAGACGAGATTCGCGTCCTCACCCACAAGGATCCGGCCGAGCTGCCGTGGCGTGAGCTTGGAGTCGAGATCGTTCTCGAGTCCACCGGCCGGTTCACGAGCGCGGCGGATGCAGGGAAGCACATTACTGGCGGCGCGAAAAAGGTGGTCATCTCCGCGCCGGCGAAGGGCGAGGACATCACCATCGTGATGGGCGTCAACAGCGACCGGTACGATCCCGCGAAGCATCACATCGTCTCGAATGCGTCGTGCACCACGAACTGTCTCGTACCGATGGTCAAGGTGATTCGCGATAATTTCGGTTTTGTGCACGGGTCGATGCTCACCGTTCACAGCTACACCAACGATCAACAGATCCTCGACCTGCCGCACAAGGATCTGCGACGCGCACGGGCCGCCGCTCTCTCGATGATTCCGACAACGACTGGCGCGGCAAAGGCTACATCACTCGTCATTCCCGAGCTCAAGGGAAAGATCGACGGGGCCGCCATTCGCGTGCCGACGCCGGACGTCTCCTTCACCGATCTCACTGTCGAAGTGGAGAAGGCGACGAACGTCGCGGACGTCAACGCGGCGTTCAAGGCCGCCGCCGCTGGCGATCTCAGCGGGTATCTCGAGTACACCGAAGAAGAGCTCGTCTCGAGCGACTACATCGGCAATCCCGCGTCGTGCATCTTCGATGCGAAGACGACGATCGTCGTCGACGGCACGCTCGTGAAAGTCTCCGGCTGGTACGACAACGAGTGGGGATACGCATCGCGTTGCGTCGACATGCTCCGCTTCATGGGCGCCCGCCTTTAACCCGATCCGGGTGGCAAAGAAAACGCTCCGCGATCTGAGCGAAGAAGAGCTGCGCGGCAAGCGCGCACTCGTTCGCGCGGACCTCAACGTTCCGCTCGATGACAAAGGCGAGATCACCGATGACACGAGAATCCGGGCATCGATGCCAACGCTCAGGTATCTGCTCGACCACGGCTCGCGTCCGGTCGTTCTCTCGCATCTTGGGCGGCCAAAGGGAAAGCCAACGCCCAAGTACTCGCTGCAGCCCGTGGCGGATCGGCTCGAAGAACTGATGAAAGTGAAAGTGTTATTCATCGAGACGACCGACACCGACGAAGCGATGAAGGCTTCGCGCAACCTCGGGCCAGGCGAGATTCTTCTTCTGGAGAACACGCGATTCCTCGGTGGCGAGGAGACGAATGATCAACGCCTCGCGCGCGCCCTCGCCGAGCTGGGCGACTTCTTTGTCAACGATGCGTTCGGAGCGGCCCATCGCGCCCACGCGTCGACGGTGGGCCTGTGTGAATTCCTTCGGCCCGCGGTGGCCGGCTTCCTCATGGAGCGCGAGCTCGAATATCTCGGGAAGGCTCTCGCGGACCCTGAGCGACCTTTCGTGGCAATTCTTGGCGGCGCAAAAATCTCCGGCAAGATCGACGTGATAGAACAACTGGTGCCAAGAGTGGATGCGCTCCTCATCGGAGGCGCGATGGCATGCACCTTCTTTCGGGCTCTGGAGCTCGTGACCGGCAAGTCTCTTGTCGAGGACGACCGGCTGGAGATGGCACGCTCGCTTGTCGACCGAAGCGGGACGAGACTCATCCTTCCGCATGACGCAGTCGTGGCCCCCACACTCGACGACGCCGCCTCTGCGCATGCGGTTCCCAGGGACGGAATCCCTCCTGGCGAGGCGATGTACGACATTGGTCCGAAAACCGCCGAATCGTATTCACGAGCTATCGCTTCGGCGAAGACCGTAATCTGGAATGGCCCGATGGGTGTTTTCGAAAAGCCGCCGTTCGACAAGGGAACAATGGCGATCGCGCAGGCAATGGCGGCCGCAACCGATCGTGGGGCCACGACGATAGTCGGCGGAGGGGACTCAGCAGCCGCCGTCGCGCGCGCAGGGCTCGAGGGCCGGATGAGTCACGTCTCGACAGGCGGCGGCGCGTCGCTCGAGTTCCTCGAGGGCAAGCAACTGCCCGGCGTCGAAGCGCTGGACGACCGGGAACCTGCATGATCGCCCCAATCTTTGCCGCCAACTGGAAGATGAACAACGGGCCAACGACCGCCCGGGAATTCATGCTGTCGTTTCTCTCGCAGTATCCACGGCAGAA
Source organism: Gemmatimonadaceae bacterium (assembly GCA_035633115.1). Lineage (NCBI taxonomy): Bacteria > Pseudomonadati > Gemmatimonadota > Gemmatimonadia > Gemmatimonadales > Gemmatimonadaceae > Gemmatimonadaceae bacterium. The sequence continues at coordinate 402,777 of DASQFN010000047.1, forward strand.
CGACAGAACTATCATTTTTTTCCCGCCCGCTCTTTCGCTTCATGCGGTTGCCGCAACGCTCGGGGAGAGGCACGACATACTGCTCGGCGTGCAGAACGTGCATTGGGAGGATCAGGGCGCGTTCACGGGCGAGCTGTCGGTTCCGATTGCGCGCGACGCCGGTGCGCGCCTCGTGCTCGTGGGTCATTCCGAGCGCAGGCACGTCTTCGGTGAGACGGACGAGGACTGCGCGCGGAAATGCGCTGCAGTCGAGCGCGGGGGACTGACGCCGATGTTATGCGTCGGCGAAACGCTCGAGCAGCGCGAAGCGGGCCAGGCGGAAGCGACGGTCACACGGCAGCTGCGCGCCGGGCTTTCGCGGATGACTCAGCTGATGCAACGCCCGGTCGCCATCGCGTACGAACCAGTCTGGGCAATCGGCACGGGCAAGAACGCAACACCCGACGACGCGACGACGATGCACGAGGCCATTCGCGACGAGCTCGAGACCCTGTGCGGCGATCGAGCGCGAACGACGAACATTCTTTACGGCGGGAGCGTCAATCCCGGAAACGCTCCACAGCTCATCGCGGCTCCTGAAGTGGATGGTCTGCTCGTTGGAGGAGCAAGCCTTGACCCGGGCGTCTGGCTCGCAATTGCCCGCGCTTAGAAACGCGATACGCTGGGGCCAGGGAACGACGGGACGACGGAACCACAAAAGAAATGGAAAAACGATTCGGCGGATTTAAGCGGATTCGGCGGATAACTACAGGTTTTTGGGGGGCACAGCGGTAGGAGACGGTCACTGCCTCGACCGTAGTTGCCGTAGAACCAAAGAACTCCCGTCGTATCGGCCGAATCTGTATGAATCCGCCGAATCGTTTTTCCATTCTTTTGTGGTTCAGTAGTCCCGTAGTTCCGCAGTTGATCTGCAAAATCCGGAAGCACTGTTGACTAGAGTGCGATGCGCCCGTGATATTTCGATGTCGGACTCCCTCCTCGCAAACTCTGAATGCTCTACAATTTCCTTCTCGTAATTCTCGTCATAGATGCGCTCGTGCTCGTGACCGCCATTCTGCTTCAGGCGGGCAAGGGAAGCGGACTGGCCGCGAACTTCGGCGGCGCCAGCTCTTCACCCGACGCGTTCATTGGGATCCGCCAGGCCGGCACGATTCTCACCAAGGCCACATGGTGGTGCGCCGGAATTTTTCTCGGCCTCGCCTTTGTGCTGCAGGTGATGTCCACCCGCGCACAGGCTCCGAGGTCAGTGCTCGAGAAGACGTTCGCCAACCCGCCCGCTCCCGCGGCGCCGACTCCGGGAACATCGGCACCCGTAATTCCGCTCGAGCCCGCAACCGGTGGAACACCAGCTCCCGGCGGCGCCGCGGGCAGTGCGCCACCAACTGGTGGTGCCGCGACGACGGGCGGCGCAGGTGTTCCGCTCAGTCCGGCTCCCGCGACTCCGCCACCAGCGGCGCCACAGAAGAAGTAGCGCGAAAGTTGAGCGACCGCGAGCTTCAAACAGGGTTCCTTCTCCTCGAGGATGGAACCCTTTTTCGCGGGCACCTTCGGGCGCGGAATGGCTCCCACGACGACGCGGGCCTCGCCGCCGCCGAAGTCGTTTTCACAACGAACATGACAGGCTATCAGGAGGTCTTTACCGACCCTTCCTACAACGGTCAGATCGTCGTCATGACCGCGCCTCAGATCGGCAATTACGGAATCAACACCGAGGATCCGGAATCGCAGCGCCCGCAAATCAGCGGCGTAGTCGTTCGGGAATTGTCGAGACGCTACTCCAACTGGCGCGCGACCGGCGATCTCGGGACGTGGCTTGCTTCGGCAAAAGTTCCGATTCTGCAAGGAGTTGACACCCGGCGATTGACGCGTCACTTGAGGTCAGTTGGAGTGATGAGAGGCGTCATTGGCGCCGGTGAAACTCCAAGTGCAGCCGCCCGGGAAAAACTCGCGGAATGTCCCTCGATGGAAGGCCTCGACCTGGCGAGCCGGGTTACTACGCGCGAGAGCTACAAGTGGGGCGATCCTGGCGCGAAGCGGCACATCATCGCCTACGATTACGGAATAAAGCGCAACATTCTGCGCCTCTTCTCGGAGCACGACTGTCGCGTAACGATTGTCCCCGCCGACACGCCCGCGCCGGACGCGCTCGCCGCACGCCCGGACGGGATTTTTCTCTCGAACGGGCCGGGCGATCCGGATGCGATTGCGTACGCGCCGAACACAGTCCGCGACCTGGCGACGAGCGGGACACCGGTTTTCGGCATTTGCCTCGGTCATCAGCTCCTCGGGCTCTCGTTCGGGGGCACGACCACAAAGCTTCCGTACGGACATCGCGGAGGAAACCATCCGGTGAGGGAGATGCGAACCGGGCGGGTATTGATCACATCGCAGAACCACGGCTTCGCGGTTGAGGGCGACGAAAGCGGCGTCTCGAGAGCTCCCGACCTTCAGGTCACGCACGTGAATCTCAACGACGGGACCATCGAAGGCGTCCGCCACCGCGAGCTGCCGGTGTTCGGAGTTCAGTATCATCCGGAGGCGGCTCCGGGCCCGCACGACGCCGTCCCCCACTTTGACGAGTTCCTGACTGCGATAAAGACCCGCTAGGCCCCCCTCCGAGCCCACGAGCCATAAAGACCCACTAGGCCCCTCGTCCGAGCCCTCGCGCCATCTTCGAGAACGCTTGACACAATTTCAGTAAAACCATACTTTGAAACGAGTTACGCTACATAGCCCGTGTCACTACTGAGGCATCCAGATGACGAAAGCGGACCTGGTCGAGCGAGTTACGACCCAGATCTCCCGAACCGCAGGCCCTATGATTTCGAAGAAGGACTGTGCGCGCGTCGTGGATGCGTTCCTGGAGGCGATCAAAGAGTCGCTTCAAAATCAGGAAAACATCGAGGTGCGGGGCTTTGGCACTTTCAAGATCCGCCGGCGCAAGACGAGAATGGCCAGGAACCCCCGCACCGGCTCTCCTGTCGAGGTTTCCGCCCGTCCCGTCCCTGTCTTCAAGCCGTCCAAAGAGCTGCGCGCCCTGGTCGCGGCGGTGGAAATGACCGACTCGAAGGAACGCGAGCTTTCGGGCGCCGAGTAGTTCCGCAGACGGGTGGTGAGCGAGATGTTGATCACCGTCCGGTTCTTCGCCTCGTATGCTGACAGCCTGGGCGTCGCCCGCACTCAGCTTGCGCTCGATTCGGGATCTCGCGTCAGCGATGTGCTAGCTTCCGTCGCTCGATTGCCAGGAGCCTCGGCACTTCCGAAGAACCCCCGTGTCGCAGTAAATCAGATCTTTGCCGAAGCCGACACGGTCCTGAAGACCGGCGACGAGGTGGCACTCATTCCGCCTGTCGCAGGCGGCTGAGTGCGCGCTGCTATCGTAAAGGCTCCGATCGACATCGGCGGTATGATTCAGGAAGTTGCCGACGCCCGGCACGGGGCGACCGCGATATTTGTTGGAACGGTGCGCTCAGTCAACGAAGGACGTGAGGTGCGGGAGATCGAATACACGGCGTACGAAGAGATGGCACAGCGTGAGATGAGCGCAATTCTCGCTGAAGCAGGGCGCGCAAACGAAGGGGCCGCCCTCGTCGCCGAACATCGTATCGGCCTGCTGGCAGTTGGCGAGGCAAGCATCGTGATCGCTGCCGCTCACGAGCGACGCGGATGCGCTCTCGATGCGCTTCGCTACGCAATCGACCAGATGAAAGTCCGTGTCCCGATCTGGAAGCGCGAATTGTACAGTGATGGGAGCCAGTCCTGGGTCGATCCAACGCGGGCAGCAGCAACATGAACGCAAGCGACGGGGCAAGAGACCAGTTCGGCAGGCGCATCGAGTACCTGCGTATCTCGGTGACGGACAAGTGCAACTTCCGATGTCTCTATTGCATGCCGGCCGAGGGATTGCCCTGGCTGCCGCGCTCGGAGATCCTCGATTACGAGGAGATCGCCGCGATTGTAGCGGAGCTTGCTCCCCTCGGCGTACGGCGGCTCCGGCTCACAGGCGGAGAGCCGACTCTCCGCCCGAACCTCGAGATTCTCATTTCGCTGCTGAGAAACGTCCCGGGCGTCGAAGACATCGCGCTATCCACCAACGGTGTGAGATTCGGTGAGTTCGCACCCGTGTTCCGCGCTGCCGGTCTCGATCGCGTCAATATCAGCGCGGACTCGCTGAGGTCCGATCGCATCCGCGCCATCTCCCGTCGCAATCTCGATTTCGCGCCGCTAGCCGCGATTCGGCTCGCGCATTCGGCCGGCCTGACGCCGGTGAAGCTGAACGTGGTTGTGCTGCGGGGCATCAACGACGACGAGATAGAAGACTTTGCCCGGCTTACGCTGGAGCAACCGGTGCATGTCCGGTTCATCGAGCTGATGCCGGTGGGCGGGATGCGTGAGCTCACCTGGGAACACGTAGTGCCGTCGCAGGAAGTTCTGGAGCGCATTTCGTTGCTCGGACATCTCGCGCAGGTTGCCGGCCCGCCGCGTGGCAACGGCCCGGCCGAGTACTATCAGCTGGACGGCGGAGTGGGAACGGTCGGCGTGATCACTCCGATGTCGCATACTTACTGCGGCACCTGCAACCGTGTCCGTCTCACCGCCGACGGCCGGCTCAGGACGTGTCTTTTCGGTGACCACTCGGTGAATCTCCGCGAGCCGCTCAGGGCCGGCACTCCGATTGGGCCGCTGTTCGAGAGGGCACTCGAAGAGAAGCCGCTGGAGCATCACCTCCTTCGGATGAACGTCGGCGGACTTCGTGCGCTCTCCGAGGTTGGCGGCTGACATTGCACGCGAGCGTGTACCCATAGCTCTCGCTGACAGGCTCGGATAACTTTCCGGCTCCACCAAAAAGAAAATCGAAATGGTAAACAAGATTACGGTCGTCGGCGCAGGGAACGTTGGCGCGACGACCGCGCAGCGCCTGGCGGAAAAAGAGCTCGCCGGCCGCGTGATACTCGTCGACATCCAGGAAGGCATTCCGCAGGGAAAGGCACTCGATCAGTGGCAGTCGGCGCCGATTGAAGGATTCGACACGCGTCTGACCGGAACGAACACCTACGACGAGACTGCTGGCTCGGATATCGTCGTGATAACTGCTGGCATCGCGCGCAAGCCCGGCATGTCGCGCGATGATCTGCTGAATACGAATGCCGGAATCGTGAAGCAGGTCTCCGAGAACGTACGCGAGACGTCGCCCGAAGCGATCATCGTGATGGTGTCGAACCCGTTGGACGTAATGTCGTACGTCGCCAAGCAGGTGACCGGCTTTCCACGCGAGCGCGTGCTCGGGATGGCCGGCGTCCTCGACACCGCTCGGTATCGCGCGTTCCTCGCGGAGGCGCTCGACGTGTCCGTGCGGGATATTCAGGCAATGGTCCTCGGCGGCCACGGCGACACCATGGTTCCACTGATCTCATACACGAGTGTCAGCGGCATCCCCGTCAGCCACCTGATGTCAGCAGACAGGCTGCAGTCAATCGTCGACCGTACACGAAATGGCGGCGCCGAAATCGTAAAATATCTGAAGACGGGCTCGGCGTATTATGCGCCGTCGGCAGCCGCGGTGCAGATGTGTGAAGCAATCGTGCACGATCAGAAGCGTATCCTGCCTTGTGCGGCGTGGCTCGAGGGAGAGTACGGAATGACCGGTCTCTTTCTCGGTGTGCCATGCAAGATCGGCCGTCGAGGTCTGGAGCGCATCATCGAGGTCACACTCACGGAAGCTGAGCGTGAGGCGCTCGCCAAAAGCGCTGAGGCAGTTCGCGAGCCGATGGCGGCAGTGAAGTTGTAGCTCTGGAAGCGTGAGCAAATCGTAGCCGCCCGGGCGTGGATTCAGCCCCCGGGCCGTTCAAATGCCGCATTTCGCAGGGGTTCTTGCGGGTTGCGGCATTTTGCCAACCTCTCGTTCTCCTTCTCAAAATCGTTGTAAAAACTTTTCGAACCTTTTTCGGGAGTTGCTCGTCAATAGGGGACTGCACTGCGTCCGATCACACCGAAACCCTGGAGTGTGACGCCGACAAACGTGTGGCTCCGATCGTGCTTTTGTGCATTTTGTTACAAGATTTTCGAAAGTTCGTCTGTGGGGCATAGGGCAGTAACGCAACAGAGTTGAACTTGTTCGCTCCTCCCCAATGGAGGTCGCGACAAAGGCAAACCCGCTGAAAAGCGGGGACGCAAAGCCACGAGGCTACAGCTGACGCGAATGCGGCGGCCAGGCCGGTCGGGTTACCGAACGATTCAGGAGGAGTCGAATGAAGTCGATTCACGATTTTCGCACGTCCCGGTCGGGCCTTGGTCGCTTGATTCTCGCAGCTGGTCTGACGACGACGCTGTTTTCCTGCCGCGACGCAGTCGCCCCCGTCACACCATCAGACGATCAATCCGTGTTGGGAGCGCTGGCATCAGCGCGCGAAGACCGGAAGATCAAAGACGAGTACATCGTCATCTTCAAATCGAGCGTTTGGGACGTACAAGGCGCCGTGAGTGGCCTTGCGCGGCGTCATACGCTTTCGCCCAGGCACTTCTACACGAGTGGACTCAGAGGCTTCGCCGGACATATGTCCGCAGAAGTAGCCCAGGAGCTCGCTGAGGATCCAAGCGTCGCATACGTCGAGCAGAACGGAGTGGTGAGCGTAACAGACACTCAGTCGCCGTCTGGTTGGGGGCTCGATCGGATCGATCAGTCGGATCTGCCGCTCACCGGGTCGTACTCATACTCGGGGAACGGTTCGGGCGTCAACGTCTACATCATAGACACGGGAATCAGAACGACGCACACGCAGTTCGAGGGTCGCGCGGTTGCGGCATTCACGTCTGTTCTCGACGCGAATGGACTCCAAGGCTGTCACTGGCACGGCACTCACGTGGCGGGAATTGTTGGCGGATGGCAAGTGGGAGCCGCCAAAGCAGCGACGCTCTATTCAGTCCGCGTGCTCGACTGCGCCGGCCTCGGAACCGTCGCCGGCGTGATCGCGGGCATCGATTGGGTGACGGCGAATTCGGTGAAGCCTGCCGTCGCCAACATCAGCATTGGTGGGTCACTCAGTATTGCGATGAACGATGCGATCCAGCGTTCCATTGCTTCCGGCGTCACGTACGTTGTTGCAGCCGCCAACGACGCTTCTGACGCGTGCAACGTGTCGCCAGCATCGGCGCCCAACGCGATCACTGTTGGTGCGACCGGCAAAACCGATGCGCAGACGAGCGTTTCGAACTGGGGAACTTGCCTCGATATGTACGCGCCGGGCTACAACATCCTCTCGGCGTGGAACACCGACGATGTCGCGCTCGGTCCGGCAAGCGGAACATCGATGGCTGCTCCTTACGTGGCAGGCGCCGCGGCACTTTACCTGCAAGGCCGTCCGTCAGCTTCACCGGCCGAGGTTGCGAATGCGCTGATTTCGACGGCAACGAATGGGGTACTCACTGGTCTCGGACCGGGGTCGCCGAATCGCCTTCTGCGCGTGAATGTTCCTTTCCCGGAGCCAGCTCCGGCGCCAGCTCCTGCTCCGGCACCTGCTCCAGCACCAGCTCCGGCGCCAGCTCCGGCGCCAGCTCCGGCTCCAGCACCTGCTCCAGCACCTGCTCCGGCGCCAGCACCTGCTCCAGCACCTGCTCCAGTACTGAGCCAGCCACCGACGGCCTATTTCAGCTGGAGCTGCTACAAGAACACCTGCTCGTTCAATGGTTCCGGTTCGAAGGACGACGTAAAAGTTGTGGCCTGGAATTGGAACTTCGGCGACAACACAGCAGAGGTGCGTCTGACAACCTCCTCGACGAAACACACCTTTGCGGCGAAGGGCTACTTCTACGTGAAGCTCACGGTGTACGACGCCGACGGACAGAGCCACAGCCTGACGAGGAGGGTCAAGATCGAGAGACTCGCCAACTGAGACTCATAGAGGCCTCCGCACGGAGGAGGCCGACCCGCGCGCTGCCCGCGTGGAGGCGGTGGGCAGCGATACCGTAGCCGCTTCCCTCAAATACAAAGAAGGACCCTCGCGAGAGGGTCCTTCTTTTACAGCCGCGGGAGCGTCACCCCGGTCTGGCCCTGGTACTTCCCCTTCTTGTCCTTATAGGAGACAAGCGGTTCTTCCTCACCCTTGAAGAAGAGAACCTGCGCAATGCCCTCGTTCGCGTAGATCTTTGCCGGAAGGGGAGTGGTATTTGAGATCTCGAGCGTAACATACCCTTCCCACTCCGGCTCGAAGGGCGTGACGTTCGTGATAATGCCACAACGCGCGTAAGTGGATTTTCCGACTGTGATTGTCACGACATTCCGCGGAATCCGGAAATACTCGACCGATCGCGCCAGCGCGAACGAGTTCGGAGGTACAATGCAGACGTCACCGCTGAATTCCACGAACGAGCGCGGATCGAACAGCTTCGGATCGACCACCGAGCTCAAGACGTTCGTGAAGATTCGAAACTCGTTCGCGACGCGCATGTCATAGCCGTACGAACTGACCCCGTAGGAGATCACCCCGTCGCGCACCTGGCTGTTCTCGAACGGCTCGATCATGCGATGCTCGAGGGCCATTTGCGTTATCCATCGGTCTGATTGGATTGTCATTCTGTGGATAGGATTTTGCGGAGGGGTGCGCGCGGGTCGGCGCTCGAAGCGAGGCGGTGAATGTATCCGAGCGTGTGAAATCCTGCCACTTCGTGCGCCCCTTTCGCGGCCGTAGCCGGGCACGATAGATTTTCATTACGGAGTTAGTGAAATTTTTCACGAAGTCGGAACTCGATGAGCCGCGCGTATTTGCCCGTCCTGATGTTAGTCGGATTCGTCGTCATGAACGCCGTCCTCATCGTGGCGATTTCGGCGCTGACGATGCGCTCCCGTCCCACACCTGTCAAACAGAATCCGTACGAATCCGGCATCCCGCCGCTGGGCGATGCCCGCGAGCGATTCTCCGTCAAGTTTTACCTGATCGCGATTCTGTTCATCATCTTCGACATCGAAACGGTGTTCATGATTCCGTGGGGAGTGCACTACAAACAGCTCTCCTGCGCCGAGCCGCTCGTACGTGGAGTCTGTCCCCCCGAAAGCGTCACCTTCTTCGGGCTCGGCGAGATGATCGTGTTCATGGTGATCCTGTTCGTGGGCTTCATCTATGTCTGGAAAAAGGGAGCCCTGCAATGGGATTGACGACACCCGCGCACGGCTCGCGCGCCGTTTCATACGTGCCAGAATCGCAGGAAGGCTGGGTAGCGACGCGACTCGACTTTCTCGTGAACTGGAGCCGGGCGAATTCGCTGTGGCCCATGCCATTCGGAACAGCATGCTGTGCGATCGAGTTCATGGCGACTGCGGCCAGCCGATTTGATCTCGCCAGGTTCGGGATGGAAAGGATGAGCTTTTCACCGCGGCAGGCAGACGTGCTGATCTGCGCCGGCAGGGTTCCATTCAAGCTGGCGCCCATCATCCGCCGGATCTGGCAGCAGATGCCTCAACCGAAGTGGTGTATCTCGATGGGAGCCTGCGCATCGAGCGGCGGAATGTTCGACAATTATGCGGTGGTGCAGGGAATCGATACGATCATTCCGGTAGACGTCTATGTGCCGGGATGTCCGCCCCGCCCGGAAGGGCTGATTCACGGGATAAGGCTGCTGCAGGAAAAGGTCATGAACGAGCGCAGAGCGGACAAGCGGATTCGTGAGGAGATGGATCCCGATCCGTCGAGCGAGCTTTACATCCCGGCCTCGGTGATCAACGAGCTTGGCGAGCCGTTTGGAAACTCCGTCCATCAGAACCGAAGCGCCCCATGACCGCAGCCGGACGGTTCGAGATCGTGACTACGGGAAGCGCAGTCGCCGCGGCGCCGGCACCAGTCACTCCGAGGAACGTGAGTCATCTTGCCGGTGAGGCAAACCCAAGCGCCGCTGCGCTTCTCGAGAAATTTCCACTGGCGGTCGAGCGGACGCTCGTCGTGTGGGGTGAGACGGTCGTCTATGTCTCGACGAACGCGCTGCTCGAGGTGATGCAATGGCTTCGCGACGACCCCACACAACGCTACGACTATCTGAGCGACGTCACCGCGGTCGAATACCGCGACTTCGACCAGCCGATTGAAGTCGTATGGCATCTTCGGTCGCTTCCGTTCCGTCGTTTTCTGCGAGTGAAGGTACAGCTTCCCAAGAGCGGCCCGCTCGAGGTTCAAAGTGTCTGGAGCCTCTGGAAATCCGCGGATTGGCTCGAGCGTGAGTGCTTCGACATGTTCGGGATAAGATTCAACGGCCATCCCGACCTGCGCCGGATTCTGATGTGGGAGCAGTACCGCGAGGGTTACCCGCTGCGCAAGGATTTCCCGCTGCGCGGCCGTTTCAGCCGCGCAGAGCAGCTGCGTCAGGCGCTGGTGCAGAACCCGGAGTCTCGCTACTCGATGGAAGAGCTGACCGTCGCCGACGCGTTCGAGGATCTGCCGGAAGATATGCGAAGGCGCTTGAGCGCGGGCGAGAGGACGGGCGAGTAGATGGCGTCAGGAACTCGCACGGTAGAGGTAGAGCTTTCGACAACGGGTCTCGATGCCCAGGGCCGTCCGCAGCGCGTGCCCCTGGTGACTGGTGGTGATACAGGCGATTTCGCCGTCGCGCCGTCGCCGTCGCTCGAGCCGGAGCTCTCGACCGATCACATGCTCATCAACCTCGGGCCACAGCACCCGGCTACGCACGGAGTGCTTCGTCTGGTTCTCGAGCTCGAGGGCGAGACGGTCGTGCGCTGCATCCCGCACATCGGCTACCTGCATTGCGGGTTCGAGAAGATGGGCGAGTACCGCCAGTACAACCAGATCATCACCTGGACCGACCGTGAGGACTACCTCAACTCGATCGGAAACAATGTCGCGTTTGCCCTTGGCGCGGAGCGTCTGTGGGGCATAGACATCACCGAGCGCTGCACAGTGCTGCGTGTCATTGCATGTGAGCTTTCGCGAATCATCTCGCATCTCGTCTGGCTCGGCACCACTTGCATAGACATCGGCGCTTTCACGCCGTTCTTATGGGCGTTTCAGGAGCGCGAGAACGTCTACAACCTGCTCGAGGGCTGGGTTGGCGCGCGTCTCACGACTTCGGCGACGCGCGTGGGTGGGATGGCGGCGGACATTCCCGCCGGCTGGCTCGACGGGCTGCGAAACTTCATCCGCAGTTTCCCGAACACAGTGGATGAGATCGATCGCATGCTCACGAGGAATGCGATCTGGGTGGGACGAACCGTTGGCCTTGGGATCATGACTCCGGACGAAGCGGTCAACTGGGGTCTCTCGGGTCCGATGCTCCGTGCGTCCGGTGTCGATTACGACGTGCGCAAGGATTTTCCATACCTCGACTACGAGACTTACGACTTCGACGTCCCTGTTGGAACCAATGGTGACGTCTACGACCGTTATCTGGTTCGAATGGAAGAGCTGCATCAGTCGGTGCGCATCCTTCAGCAGGCGCTCGATCGGCTTCCTGACGGACCGATAAACGTCGACGATCCGCGCGTGATTCTGCCGCCGAAGTCGAAGGCCACGAGCGAGATGGAATCTATGATCCATCACTTCAAGCAGGTGATGGAAGGGCCCCGTCCACCCGTTGGTGAGTCGTACGTTGCCGTCGAAAGTCCGAAGGGGGAGAAGGGGTACTATATGGTCTCCGACGGAACGTCGAAGCCGGTGCGGTGGCGGATTCGTCCGCCGTCGTTCGTGAATCTGTCGGCGATCCCGAAGATGGTGGAGGGTCACCTACTCTCGGATGTAATTGCGATCAATGCCAGCATCGACATTGTGATGGGAGAGATCGACCGTTGAGCCGTCCCGTGATGGGAGGCGCCGAGTCGCCCGACGTGGCGGCTCACGATGCTCACGCGCACGAGATCGAGCCTCATGTACCGGTTTTCGCTGCCGCTGTCAGGAACGAGCTGGACGAGCTTCTAACCCGCTATCCGACGAAGATGGCGGCACTTCTTCCGGCTCTGTGGATCGTGCAGCGCGAGCGCGGCTGGGTGAGTGAGGAATCGATGGCCGAGGTTGCCGGACTTCTCGAGCTCACGCCGGCATACGTGAAGGGCGTCGTAACGTTCTATACGATGTACCACCAGCACCCGGTGGCGAAGTACTTCATTCAGGTGTGCACGACGTCACCTTGCGGCATCTGTGGAGCGGAGGATGTTGTGAAGGCTCTCCTGCGCCATACGGGCGGGGGCGAGCTGGGCGTTCCGTCGGCAGACGGCAGATTCGCGGTCATCGAAGTGGAGTGCCTCGGTGCCTGCGGCTTTGCCACGCCGATCATGGTCAACGACGAGTTCATCGAATCCGTTACGCCGGCAAACGTGCCTGACATTCTCAAGCGGCTCGCCTGATGGGTTATCCGCACAAGTCGCATCCACGCGAGACTCCGCTCCTCACGCGCTATTTCGGCGAGGAGGAAGCGCGAACCCTCGACGGCTGGAAGAAGCGCGGCGGTTATCAGGCGCTGGAGAAAGCGCTCGTCATGACCCCCGCCGAAATAGTTGACATTGTCAAGGAATCAGGATTGCGCGGCAGGGGCGGAGCAGGCTTCCCGACGGGAATGAAGTGGTCCTTCATGAAGCCGGGCGACGGCAAGCCTCATTACCTCTGCTGCAACGCCGACGAATCGGAGCCGGGAACCTTCAAGGACCGCGAAGTGATGCGCTGGACTCCACACGCGCTCGTCGAGGGATGCGCGATCGGTGCGTATGCGATCGGGGCCGAGACCACCTACATCTATATAAGAGGTGAATTCACCGAGCCGCTCATATGGATGGATCGGGCGATTCGCGAAGCGTACGATGCCGGAATTCTCGGCGCCAATGCGATGGGCACCGGCAAGCGAATCGAGATGTACGTTCACAAGGGCGCGGGCGCCTACATCTGCGGCGAGGAAACCGCATTGATGAACTCCCTCGAGGGCCAGCGTGGAAACCCGCGCATCAAGCCGCCTTTCCCGGCCGTCTCGGGGGTGTTCGGACAGCCGACGACGATCAACAACGTCGAGACTCTCGCGGCGGTGCCTGAGATCATCATGAAGGGCGCCGCGTGGTACAAGAGCATGTCGCTCTCGAATCTGAAGAGCACAGGAACCAAGCTGTACTCGGTGTGCGGCAACATTCGATATCCGGGAACTTACGAAGTCGAAATGGGGTTCCCGTTCGGGGAGTTCCTGCATGAGCTTTGCGGCGGGGCTCTCGACGGCCGGAAACTCAAGGCTGTCATTCCTGGCGGGGCATCAGTGCCGATTCAAACAATGGCCGAAGCAGACGCGACGCTGATGGATTACGAGGGCTTCGTAGCCCAGGGATCGATGCTCGGCTCCGGCGGCGTGATAGTCATCGACGACAAGCAATCGATGGTGCGGGTGATCGCCCGACTCGCTCGCTTCTTTGCCCACGAGAGCTGCGCTCAGTGCACGCAATGCCGCGAAGGCACCGCGTGGACTACGAAGATCCTCGAGCGAATTCGCGACGGGCAGGGCACGATGGAAGACCTCGATACTCTGCTGGATCTCGCGGACCTCATGACGGGAACGACGATCTGCGTGCTGAGCGATTCGTGCGCGGTTCCAGTCGTTTCGGGAATCAAGAAGTTCCGCGCCGAGTTCGAGGCTCTGATTCACGGCAAGCGCGTGCATCCCGTTCTCTCGGCGGTGGCCTGATGGCCGAGCGAAAGATGGTGAGCCTGACGATAGAGGGACGTCCTGTCTCCGTGCCCGAGGGAACATCGATCCTCGAAGCCGCCAAGGCCGTGGGAATTCTCATCCCCCACTACTGTTACCATCCCGGACTGCCGGTGGCCGGCGTGTGCCGCATGTGTCTGGTGGAAGTCGAGAAAGCACCGAAGCTTGCAGCGTCCTGCGCAACCCTTGTGGCGGACGGCCAGGTTGTGCGGGTCCACACCGAGCGCGCGCTCGAAGCGAGAAAGGGCGTGCTCGAGTTCCTGCTCATCAATCATCCGCTCGACTGTCCCATCTGCGACCAGTCGGGTGAGTGCGAGCTACAGGACTACACATATCAGGAGGGCCGGGCGGATTCGCGGTACCGCGATCCCAAACGATTCAACCCGGTAGAGGACTTCGGGGGAGACGTTCTTTACGTTCCCAATCGGTGCATACTGTGCACTCGATGCGTTCGCTTCATGGACGATGTCGCGCATGACACCGTCCTCAATGTCAGCGAGCGCGGCGACCGCGCACTCATTGGAAAGTTCGAGGGAAAGGATCTCACGCATCCCTGGGCTGGAAATGTCGTGGACCTCTGTCCTGTTGGAGCGCTCCTCTCCAAGGATTTCCTCAACAAGGCTCGCGCGTGGGAGCTCGACCGCGTTGCTTCCGTTTGTCCGAGCTGCACGCAGGGCTGCAATATCACGATCGAAACGCGTGATTCAGCCGTCGTCCGTCTCAAGCCGCGCCCGAACGAAGACGTCAACAAGTTCTTCATGTGCGATTACGGCAGGATGAATTATCGGTGGATGAATCGCACCGACCGCGCTGAGTCGCCGCTCGTCCGCACGGAGGGCGCGCTTCGCGGTATCGACTGGGATGTAGGGATCCATGCCGCGGCATCGCTCCTTCGCGAGAGGCGCGTATTCGTTGTCGCTTCTCCAAAGCTGTCGAACGAGGCGCTTTACCTGTTGTCGAGGCTCATCGAGGGAAGCGGCGGAGCAGGAGTGTTCCGTGTCGACACTGGCGATGAAGCTCCGCTGGCCGGAGTGGAGGACCTTGCACTTCGGCGTGACCGTGCCGCCAACGTGAAAGGCGCGGAGCTGTTCGGCTTCGAGCGTTCGGAGAGTCCCCTGGCGAAGCTCGGTGACGGCGATGTTCTCGTGATTGCCGACGACGATCTCGATGGAATCGCAGCGGACGATCTCGTACGTGCCGCTCAGGTGATCGTAATCGGAACGACACTGCCCGAGGCTGCGAAGGATGCAGCGGTCCTCTTGCCGATCACTAACGTCGCCGAAGAGGAAGGGACCTTTACGAATCTTCACGGCCGCGTTCAGCGATTCATGCAAGCCAAGCCGGCCCCCGGCCTCGCGCGGCCCAGCTGGCTCGTGCTTGGCGATCTCCTCGGGGCGCTCGGAAAGCAGAACGGTTTCTACCTGCCGTCTGACGTCTTCACGCGCATCGCAGAGTCGCATCCCGCGTTCTCCGGTCTTTCCTACGATTCGCTGGGGATGCGTGGCTTGCCCGTGCTCGACTCGGACGCGCGTACCACGACACGAATGGGTGAGGGTTTGGGCATGGGCCAGGAGGCTACGAGATGATCGAGCCTCTCGCACTCCTTCAGCTCGCAAACCCGCAGCTCCCCCCGACCGGAACTGGCGTTTTCGTCATCGCGACGATCGTGAAGATTCTGATCGTTTTTACCATCTACATGGTTGGCGTCGCGTTGCTCACGCTCGCCGAGCGCAAGATCTCGGCGTGGATCCAGGACCGGCACGGCCCGAATCGAGTCGGCCCTTCCGGGCTGCTGCAGCCGGCGGCAGACGGTCTGAAGAACTTCATGAAGGAAGAGACCTATCCGGAGGCTGCTTACAAGCCGCTGTTCATCCTTGCTCCCATACTTTCGTTCATTCCAGCTCTCACAACGTGGGTGGTCATACCGTTCGGCGCTCCGTTCCCGACGCGGTGGGGCCGAATCGATCTCGTCGTTGCCGATCTACCGGTGGGATTTCTCTTCATCCTCGCCATCTCTTCGCTCGGCGTGTACGGAATCGTTCTCGCCGGCTGGGCGTCGAACAACAAGTACGCGCTTCTCGGCGGCTTACGGTCCAGCGCGCAGATGATTTCCTACGAGATCTCGCTCGGCCTGTCAACCATTCCGGTGCTCCTGCTGGCCGGCAACGTGACGCTGGCCGCGATCATCACGCAGCAGGCATACGGTGGATGGAACGTGGTGAACCTGACGATCGCGTTCTTCATCTTTCTGGTCGCAGCATTCGCCGAGACCAACCGGCTGCCGTTCGATCTTCCGGAGGCGGAGTCGGAGCTCATTGCCGGCTACCATACCGAGTACAGCGCGATGAAGTTCTCGCTGTTCTTCATCGCAGAATACGCGAACATGGTGACGGCGAGCGCCCTGATGGTGACGCTGTTCTTCGGCGGTTACGACGTGCCGTTCACGCCGCGCGACAACATCGGGCCTTTCAGCGGATGGCTCACCATTCTCTCGCTGCTGATCTTCTTCGCGAAGCTTCTGTTCTTCCTGTTCTTCTTCATGTGGGTGCGCTGGACGCTCCCGCGTTTCCGTTACGACCAGCTGATGTCGCTGGGGTGGAAGTTCATGCTGCCGCTGGCACTGGCGTACATCATCGTCATCGCAGCCGTGGTTCTGGTGCTCGATGCAGCAGGAATCACGCGTGGCGCCATGCACAGCTCGATTCTCGGCGCGGTGAACGTGGTGATCGTGATGATCGTCTTTGCGATTCTCGATCACGGCCGGATCATCAGTCCGGCTTACGGACGCATCGACGCTGCTCGTATCGCGAGACTGCGCGGCGTTTCCGGCCGGTCACCCCTCGCATCCGGAGTCGTCAGATAATGCCGATCACCGTCAAGGTGCTCGATCGTCCCATCGAGGACGTCAGCTATGTCAAGGCGACCCTCAAGGGAATGGCGCTGACTCTCAAGCACCTGGTCAACCCGCACAAAGTCACGGTGCAGTACCCCGAGGAGAAGTGGCAGATCTCTCCGCGGTGGAGGGGAACGCATCGTATGCTCACGACGGAAACCGGAAAAGCAAAGTGCGTCGCCTGCGGTCTCTGTCCGACAGTTTGTCCGGCCAACTGCATTAAGCTGGTGCCGGGTGAGGACGAAGAAGGGAACCGGTATCCCCTGATCTTCGAGATCGACGAGTTCCGCTGCATCTTCTGCGGCTACTGTCAGGAGGTTTGCCCCGAAGAAGCCATCCACGTCGGAAGACATTACGAGAACGCCGAATACAGTCGCGCGGGATTCGTTTACGATCTCGAGCGGCTGACGGCGCAGACTCATCCCGTTTGCGAGATGTGGGACCCCGACGATCCGAGGGGCGAATAGATGCAGCTGCAGTATCCGCTGTTCTACACTTTCCACTTCTATCTCTTCGGAGTGATCGCGATCGCCTCCGCGCTTGCGTTCGTCACGCGCAAGAGCCCGGTTGCCGCCGCACTCTGGCTCGTCAACACGATGTTCTCGCTCTCAGCGCTGTTCGTGCTGCTGGATGCACAGTTCATCGGGGTGATGCAGGTGCTCGTGTATGCGGGCGCGATCATGGTGGTGTTTCTCTTCGTCATCATGCTTCTCAACCTCGGTCATCCTTCGGAGATCGCCGACAAGCGCGGCCTCTGGGCGACTCTGATCGCGGTTGGGATGGGAATTGTACTGGTGGCGCAAATCATGGTGATTTCGAGCGGAAAGGTGGCGACTCCATACGTGATGCCCCCCAACTTCGCCGCCGACCAGATGAAGAAGATGGGCGCCGTAAGCACTGTTGCCGCTCCACTCTTCAATGAGTACCTGCTCGCATTCGAGCTGACGAGCGTGTTGCTGCTGGTGGCGATTGCCGGAGCGGTTGTGCTGGGGCGAAAGAGAGACGGCCGTGCTGGCTGAGTCGCTCGCACTATCGGCCGTGCTGTTCACTATCGGTGTCGTGGGAGTCCTCACGCGCCGGAACGCGATCATCATCTTCATGTGCGTGGAGCTGATGCTCAACGCGGTGAACCTCACTTTTGTCGCCTTCTCGCGCGTTTACGGGGCGACCGGTCAAGTGTTCGTCGTGTTCGTGATGACCGTCGCGGCGGCTGAGGCTGCGGTGGGACTGGCGATCATCATCGCGATCTTCCGTCACCGACAGACAGTGAATCTGCAGAACATCAACCTCATGAAAGGTTGATGCTTCTCCAGGAAGTCGTGGCGGTGGGCGCGCACCCGCTCGCAGGTACGATGGCCCGCTACGTGTGGCTGCTTCCGATGCTGCCTCTGCTGGGCTTCCTGATCAACGGACTTCTTTCACTGGTGAGTGCGGCGCGAATCGGCCCCGACGATCCGGATATGGCGCATGGTGATGACCATTCCTCGGCGGCAAGTCATGATGCGCATGCTATCTCCGCTGCAGACCAAGCCGAGGCTCCCGGCGACGACCACCATGCAATCGCGCCGCACCGTTATGCCGGCATCGTAAGCATCGTGGGGCCCGGTGTGCTCGTGCTGTCGTTCGTGCTCGCGTGGGCCATGTTCGCGGCGATGCGGAGCGTGCCCATGGAGGCCCCCTTCGTTCAGACTTACTTCAACTGGATGCCCGTTGGAACGCTCCAGATTGATGCCGCACTGCAGCTCGATCAGCTGTCGATGCTCATGGTGCTCGTTGTGACAGGAGTGGGGGCGCTCATTCACATCTTCAGCGTCGGATACATGCACGAGGACCCGGGCTATCCACGCTACTTCGCCTACCTCAACCTGTTCGTGTTCTTCATGCTGGTGCTCGTGCTCGGCGCGAACTATCCGGTGTTGTTCGTCGGCTGGGAGGGCGTGGGGCTCTGCTCCTATCTGCTCATTGGCTTCTGGTTCTCCGACAAGGTGAACGCCGACGCGGGGAAGAAGGCATTCATCGTCAACCGAATCGGAGACTTCGGGTTCCTGGTCGCGATGTTCATTCTGTTCGCGACACTCGGCGCGCTCGATTTTCAGAACGTGTTCGCGAGCGCCGCATCGCTTCCGTATGGCGGAACGGTCGCGACCGCGATCTGTCTTTTCATGTTTCTGGGCTGCGTAGGAAAGAGCGCGCAGATTCCGCTTTACGTCTGGCTGCCTGACGCGATGGCAGGTCCGACACCGGTGTCGGCTCTGATCCACGCCGCGACGATGGTCACTGCCGGCGTCTATCTCGTTGCGCGCAGCGCGCCGCTCTTTTCGATGGCTCCAGTGGCCAGCCTCGTCGTCGCACTCACGGGCGCAGTGACCGCGATCTTTGCGGCGACCATCGGGCTCAAGCAGTGGGACATCAAGAAGGTTCTCGCCTATTCGACGGTGTCGCAGCTCGGGTACATGTTCGTTGGTGTCGGAGTGGGAGCCTATACCGCTGGCCTCTTTCATCTCGTTACGCACGCCTTTTTCAAGGCGCTGCTGTTCCTCGGCGCGGGCTCGGTGATTCACGCGATGCATGCAGCGTATCACAGGACGCACAGTCAGGACGATGCCCAGGACATGCGAAACATGGGCGGCCTCAAACAGTTCATGCCCATCACGTGGGTGCTGATGTGGATTGCGACGCTGGCGATCGCGGGCAGCCCGCCGCTCTCCGGATTCTTTTCCAAGGACGAGATTCTGGGCGCCGCCTTCCACCGGGCGGGAGGCTCTGCGCTGGCGGATGCGACGCTGTTCGGAATAAGCGGAGGAGCCTGGCTATACCTCGTGTACGTGCTGGGAATCGCTGCCGCTTTTCTCACAGCGGTCTACATGACGCGGCTCATGCTCTACACCTTCCATGGCCCGAACCGTACTGGTGAAAAAGAGCGCTCGCATCTGCACGAGGCGCCGTGGGTGATGACAGGCCCTCTTGTTGTCCTTGGCGTATTGAGCGCGTTCGGGGGATGGCTCAACATCCCCGAAGTGATCTCCGATCTCGTACCGCTTGGACCAACGGCAACTCTCGAGCACTGGCTCGAGCCCGTGCTTGGCGCATCGACGGCGCGCGTCGCGCAGTCGGCTGCCCCACATGCGATGTCGGTCACGACTGAGGAGCTGCTGATCCTGCTGGCGGTAGTTGTGGCCATGGCGGGAATCGCGTTCGCCTGGTATCGGCTCAAGCCCGCGCACCTCGTTCCGAAACGCGAGGCCAGGCCTGAAGAAGGCTTTGAACTCGTCCTGGCCAACAAGTACTTCGTAGACGAGGGCTACGCTCGGGCAATCGTCAACCCGACGTATCAGATCTCGCGGAATGTCCTCTGGCGATTCGTGGACAACGGCATCATCGACAGCTTCTTCGTCAACGGCAGCGCGGCTCTTGCCCGCGGATTTGGATGGGTCGGATCACGCTTGCAGACCGGTGCGGTAGGGACATACGCCTGGGTGCTTGTCGCCGGCGTCCTTGCAGTCCTCGGCGCGGTGACTCTCCGCTAGACGATGAGAACACTCCTCGAGTCAATCGGCTTCAACGGATGGGTTCTCCCGGCCCTGCTGATCATTCCAATGATCGGCGCAGGGCTGATACTTGCGCTCACGACTGGGAGCGGCGAGCCGGCTCGAGCGGAGGCGGCGAATCGTGCAGCTCGTCTCATCGCGCTCTGGTTCTTCATCATCGAGTTCATTGTCTCCGCCGGCCTGTGGTGGTCGTTCGATCCTGCCATCACAGAGTGGCAGGCCGTTACCGACATCGCCTGGATCCCGACCTGGGGGATCAGATTCACACTTGGGCTCGATGGCATCGCGCTCATGATGATCCTGCTCACGACGTTCATCATGCCTCTCACGGTTCTGGGAAGCTGGACCAGCATCAAGACAAAAGTGCCTGCGTTCTTCGCGCTCATGCTGATTCTCACCAGCGGAATGCTGGGAGTCTTCGTCGCGCGGGATCTGTTCCTGTTCTACGTGATGTGGGAAGTGATGCTCATTCCGATGTATTTCATCATCGGAATCTGGGGCGGGGAGCGACGCATCTACGCGAGCATCAAGTTCTTCATCTACACGATGCTGCCGTCGCTGCTGATGCTCGTCGCGATCCTCTACCTCGGCATAAAGGCCGGCAGCGGCGGAACACCGAATTTCAGCTATGACAATCTGCTGGCGAATCTGACAGTCGCGCCGAGGGCGGCGCTCTGGCTTTTCGCGGCGTTCTTCCTGGCGTTCGCGGTGAAGGTTCCGATGTTCCCGTTCCACACGTGGCTGCCCGACGCTCACGTTGAGGCACCGACAGGCGGCTCGGTGATCCTTGCGGCGATCATGCTCAAGATGGGAACCTTCGGCTTCCTTCGATTTGCGCTGCCGCTTTTCCCCGACGCGGCGATGAACCCGACCGTCCGCGCCACTGTTGTCACGCTGGCGGTAATCGGAATTGTGTACGGCGCGCTGGTGGCGATGGTGCAGCCCGACCTGAAGAAGCTCGTCGCCTATTCCTCCGTCAGCCACCTCGGGTTCGTTATGCTTGGAATCTTCGCGGTGACGCTGCAGGGCGTTCAGGGAGCGCTGATGATCATGATCAGCCACGGCATTTCGACCGGCGCGCTCTTTCTCCTTGTGGGAATGATCTACGAGCGGCGCCACACCCGCGAAATCGAGGCATACGGAGGCATTGCGCGCGTTGTGCCGCTGTTCGCGACGGTGCTGACCATAGTCTCGCTCAGCAGCATTGGGCTCCCCGGTACCAACGGATTCATCGGCGAGTTTCTGGTGCTGGTCGGGTCATTCCAGCCTTATCCAATAGCGACGATGATTGCGACGACCGGTGTGATACTCGCGGCAGCGTACCTGTTGTGGGCAATCCAGCGAGTTCTCTTCAACCCGCTCGCCAAGCCGGCGAACGAACACATTCCTGATCTGAACTGGCGAGAGATTGCGATAGTCGCTCCGCTCATTGCGGCCATTATCTGGCTCGGCGTGTATCCAGCTCCCGTTTTGAGACGGATGGAACCGGCAGCGGCGAAATTCGTCGCGCAGGTACAGGCAGGCATGCCCCCGGCGGCCGTCCCGACGACAACCATTGCAGCCGAGACGGACGGCACGCGATGACGCTCAACCTCGCGATCCCCTCGCAGCTGATGACCGCCCTCGGGCCCGATCTTCTTCTGATGGGCGGCGCGATGCTGCTGCTCCTGTGGTCCGCATGGCGCCCCGAATCGGAGGCGCACCAGAGGCAGATCGGTATCGCCAGCATTGTTCTTTGCGTCTCGGTCGTCCTCGCGATCGGATTCTACGTTGCGAAGGGCGACACGGCCGGAAACGGCGTGATTGCAATGGACAATTTCCGCTGGAGCGCCGACCTCGTTTTCCTTATCGCGACGATCGCGACGATTGCGCTGTCGATGGACTACAACGCGAGACAGGGCATCACAGCCGGCGAGTCGCATGTGCTGCTGCTCTTCGCCACCTCCGGAATGATGACTCTCGCCGCCGCGCGCGATCTGATGATCGTGTTCCTCGGGATCGAGATCATGTCCGTTGCTGTGTACGTGCTCGCGGGCCTCAACCGGCGGAGCGAGCGCTCCGCAGAAGGCGCAATCAAGTATTTCCTGCTCGGCGCATTCTCGACCGCATTCCTG
Organism: Gemmatimonadaceae bacterium; assembly: GCA_035633115.1. Taxonomy (NCBI): domain Bacteria; kingdom Pseudomonadati; phylum Gemmatimonadota; class Gemmatimonadia; order Gemmatimonadales; family Gemmatimonadaceae; species Gemmatimonadaceae bacterium. The sequence goes on from DASQFN010000047.1 coordinate 425,003, forward strand.
CTGTATGGAATCGCCCTCGTCTACGGTGCGACTGGCACGACGAATCTCGCGGATATCGGATCGCGCGTCCGCGAGCTCGCGCTTGCCGGCAACACTTTCCTAGTTGTAGGCGTTGCGCTGCTCCTCGTCGGGTTCGGCTTCAAGGTTGCCGCAGTTCCATTTCACATGTGGGCGCCCGACGTCTATGAGGGTGCACCAACGCCGACCACGGCTTACATGGCTGCAGCCGTAAAGGCCGCGGCCTTCGCCGCATTTCTCCGCGTCTGGCTCGAAGCATTTCCAGGCCTGGGCGAGAGCTGGCACGGGCCGGTATGGTGGCTGGCCGCGGTGACGATGATCGTTGGCAATCTCGTCGCACTCGTGCAGAAGAACATCAAGCGGATGCTCGCGTACTCGAGCATTGCGCACGCGGGATATATCCTCGTCGCGATCGCCATCGGTACGCCAGCGGCCACCGGGGCATTCATGTTCTACCTCCTTGCCTATACTCTCGCGACCTTTGGGGCGTTCGGCGTGATCGTCGCGCAGGGCGACGCCGGAGAAAATCTGGACATCGACGGTTACTCCGGGCTGTGGCACGTACAGCCGAGAACCGCAATCGCGATGGCCATTTTCATGCTGGCGCTGCTCGGATTTCCTGTTTTCGGCGGTATCGGCTTCCTCGCGAAGTACTGGATAATTCAGTCCGCGCTTCAGGCACCCAACCCGCAGACGCGCCTCGCCGTGATTCTTGTCGTCACGAGCGTCGTCTCGGCCGGCTATTACCTCTATGTGGTGATGGTGATGTTCATGCGGCCGAGGAAGGCTGACGCTTACGTGCCGCCGCCTGCCGGCACGTGGACCCGCTTCGTAGTCGCCGGCGCTGCTGTCCTGATAATCGTTCTCGGGATCCTGCCGAACTCAGTGGTTCGCTGGACTGAGCGCAGCAAGCCCTCGATGGAAAAACCCGCTGCAACAGCGGCTCTTCCCGCGCCGGCTCCGGCCGCGTCGTCCGCGCCATGACAACCTTGTCGCGGGATATATTCCGCGAGTATGACATCAGGGGGATAGCTGGAAAGGATCTGACGCCGGAAGTGGCACGTCTCGTCGCTCGCGCGTATGCCGCTTTCCTCGTTGAAAAGAAAGTGGCGGGAGCAATTGCCGTTGGACGCGACAACCGTCCGAGCGGTGTGAACCTGCACCGCGAGATCGTTGACGGGCTCCTGGAGAGCGGATTCGACGTCGTCGACATCGGTGTGGTTCCGACTCCCGTCTCCTACTGGGCTCAGCACAAGCTCGACGTTGTGGGTGGAATAACGATTACCGGCTCGCACAATCCACCCGAGTTCAATGGATTCAAGCTCGGGTTGGAGACGCGGTCGATTTACGGTGCCGACATTCAGCACATGTACGCCATCGCCGCTGCCGGGAATTTTCCGCAAGGCACGCGGAACGGAACGAGTCGCAGCGAGGACGTCATTGGACCGTACATCGACGATATCGTCGCTCGCATTGGGCAGCTGCCGCCCGAGCTGAAGGTCGTTGCCGATGCCGGCAACGGCGCGGGCGCATTGGTGGCACCAATGCTTTTCGAGCGACTCGGCATCGCAGCTCGATGTCTCTTCTGTGAGAGCGACGGGACATTTCCCAACCATCACCCGGATCCCACGATTCCCGAAAATCTCCGAGATCTCATCGCCGCCGTTGCCGAGGACAAGGCGGACGTGGGCATCGCGTTCGACGGGGACGCGGACCGGATCGGTGTCGTCGACGACACTGGTGAAATCATCTGGGGCGATCACCTCCTTATCATCTACGCGAGGGATGTCATCGCAAGAAAAGGGAAGGGCCAGCCGATCATCTTCGACGTGAAGTGCTCACAGGCGCTGCCGGAATCGATAGAAAAGGCGGGTGGCAAGCCGGTGATGTGGAAGACAGGCCACTCGCTGATCGAAGAGAAAATGCACGAGACGGGAGCCCCGATTGCCGGCGAGATGTCGGGGCACATGTTTTTTGCGGAAGGATTTTACGGATTCGACGACGCGATGTACGGCGCGGCACGCCTGCTCCGCATCATCGCGGACTCCGGAAGGTCCGTCCACGAGATGCTGGCCGATGTCCCCCGATTCGTCTCGACCCCCGAGCTTCGTGTTGCATGCCCCGACAACCTGAAGTTCGGCATAGTCGAGGAAGCGAAGAAGCACTTTGCTGCGTCCCACAAAGTGATCGACGTGGACGGTGTGAGGGTCCTCTTCGGGGACGGCTGGGGCCTGATTCGCGCCTCCAACACACAGCCCGTCCTCGTGATGAGATTCGAAGCCAGAACGCAGGAAGATCTGCAGAGAATCCGGTCGGAAATGGAAGGATGGCTCCGGCAGCACGGAGTGCAGGTTTGAGATGACGCCGGGGCGGCGGCTCCTCTTAGGGCTCGCCGCTGCTGCGGCAGTTCTCCTCCTCGGCCGCATTCTGGCGGTGGTTTACGCCGATTACAGCTGGTACAGCGCTCTCGGTGCATCCGCGCTGTGGAGCGAGCGGGCGCGCGACGTCGCCATGATCCACACTGTTTCCGCCGCGGTGGCCGGCATTTTCGCCCTGATCAACCTCTTCGCCATTCGCCGGAGCATCGTCTCACTGGCTTTCCCACGGCGACTGGGAAACGTGGAGTTTGGCGAGGCGGTACCGGCGCGGTATCTCGACAGGGGAGTGCTGATCCTGTCGCTGGTCGTTGCGCTTCTCGCCGCGATTGTGGTCCCTCGCTGGGAACATCTCGCTCTGATTAAAACGGGGGTCCTGTTCGGCGAGAGAGATCCGTTTTTCCGCATGGATTTGAGCTTCTACGTCGCGTGGCTGCCGCTGGAGCTCAGCGCGTATACGTGGGTGCTCACCGTGCTCGTCAGTGTGTCCGCCGCAGTCATTGGACTCTATGCGCTGACGCCGAGCCTGCGCTGGGAAAGGGGCGCGTTCCGATTGTCGGTTCACGTGCGCAGACACCTGGCGGTACTCGGCGCGTTGTTTCTGCTGATCACGGCTTGGAATTACCGCCTCGCCGGCTATCGTCTGCTGATCGATGGAACCGGCGTGAACGGAATGTTCTCCTACATCGACCATCAGTGGCTCATCCCAGCGTATCTGTCGCTGTCGGTGGTCACCGTCGCGGCGGCAGCGCTGGTTCTCGTCAGCGGGTGGACTGGTCAGCTGAGGACCATCTTCTTCACGATAAGCGCAGTTCTCGTTTTCTCGATCGCCCTCGACCTCGTTCTTCCTTCGGTCGCGCGGAGGTTCGCGGCCTCGAGCGTTGATACGAGCCAGCAGCAGCCCTATGCAGCCACGAGGGCAGCGTTCACGCGGCGCGCTTACGGCGAAGGTCCGCGGTCTCCAGGTGCGCCGACCGAAATCACCCGCTTTTCCAGTTTCGGAGACTCGGCGCGTTCTGCAGGACTCATCGAGGAAGAGAAGGAAAGGATGCTCGTCTATCCGGGTGCGCATACCGCTGCAATCGTGCGCCCGGCCGCCGCCATTCCCGCACCAGCCCTCGGCAGTGGACTTAGCCGTCTCGCTCATGCCTGGGCGGAACAGCGTCTGGATCTGATCTGGGGTGCGTTTCCGCCGACGGCCCGAGTCGTCCGCATTCGAGACGTTCGCGACCGTGTCCGATTGCTCGCACCGGTTTTTGCGCAGGGCAGCAGAGTAAGTCCCGCATTTCTGGGGGATACTGTCATGTGGGTGGTGGAGCTCTATTCCGCCTCCGCGACGTATCCGCTGAGCGCGCATTTCACTCTCGCCGGCGAAGAACGCTCCTATTTCAGACACGCCGGAACCGCTCTCGTCAACTCGAGGACCGGCCGCACGTCTTTCGTTTCGAGCGCGACACCCGACCCGGTCGCCGTCGCGTGGCGCGAGCGGTTTCCGGCGACGTTCCGGGCCGGGGGCCCAGACATTCTCGACGCGCTCACCGCCAATCCGCTGAGTGTGGCGGGAGGGCCACGCGGCGCACGCTCGTCTCCCACGGACAGCGTCTTTCGGCGCGAAGTGTCGCGGCTGTACGCGCGCATGCGGCAGGCACTCGCATCCGGCAACCTCACCGCGTTCGCGACGGCTTACGACTCGCTTGGGGCGTTGATCGGACGTGAGTGATGGACAGCGAACGGCGGTCGTCGCGCTGGGAGGGAACGCGTTGTCGCCGCCGGGCGAACGGTCGACGATCGCCGACCAGTTCCGTCATACGCGCGAGAGTCTCGCGGCAATCGTGGACCTCGCCCGCGACGGATGGCACCTCTGCGTCGTCCATGGCAACGGACCCCAGGTTGGTGATGAGCTCATCCGCAACGAAGTTGCGCGCGCCGACGTCGAGCCGCTGCCACTGGGAGTCCTCGTCGCGGCAACGGCAGGATGGATCGGCTACATGATCCAGCAGTCGCTCGACAATGCGCTACGCAAAGCCGGAATCGCTCGTTCCGTTACGACGATCGTCACGCAGGTGCAGGTAGATCCATCGGACAGCGCGTTGCTCAATCCGTCGAAATTCATCGGACATGCGATACCCGAGGACAGAGCCGCTGCGCTCATCGGCGAAGGGCACTCGGTGAAACAGGATGCCAACGGGATGTACCGCCGAGTAGTGGGGAGCCCGGTTCCACGTGGCATTCACGACATGGAGATCATCAAGCCGCTGGTCGAGAGTGGAACGATTGTCATCGCCTGCGGCGGCGGCGGAGTTCCGGTTTACACCGATGCGCTGAAGAACCTCGAGGGTGTTGACGCAATCATCGACAAGGACGCGGTTGCTGCGGTGCTCGCCGCGGAGCTGGGCGCGGAGCTGCTGTTGATTCTCACCAGCGTCGATGCCGTGTACGCTGATTGGGGAACGCCGGCGAAGCGTGCGCTCTCCACCATGACTGTTGCCGAAGCCCAATCGCTCGACGCGGCGAAGGCGTTCGGGGAAGGGAGCATGGCGCCCAAGGTTCGCGCAGCTGCTGACTTCGTCAGCAAGACCGGAGGCCGCGCAATCATTGCGGCGTTGGATCAGGGAATGGAAGCAGTTCATGGTCGGGCGGGAACCACTATTGCCCGTTAAGTTCCCCCGGCGCTCATCCGTCATAGATGCCACAGCATATCTGATGAGGAAATCGATCTAGGTGAACATCCACGAGTACCAGGCAAAAGAGATTTTTCGCGCAGCGGGCATCCCGATCCCGCCCGGCGAGGTAGCCACTACTCCCGATGAAGCTGAGAAGATCGCCCGAAAATTCGGCGGTACAGTGGTGGTCAAGGCGCAGGTCCATGCGGGCGGGCGGGGAAAGGCCGGAGGCGTGAAGCTCGCAAAAACCCCAGAGGAAGCGCGCGAAGCTGCTGCCCGAATACTTGCTCTGACGATCAAAGATCTTCCAGTGAAAAAAGTTCTCGTCACCCCGGCGGCCGAAATCGCGACTGAGGCGTACGTAGGAGTGATCGTCGATCGCGCGTCGAAGCGGCCTGTTTTCATGGTGAGTCCGGCCGGCGGCATCGACATCGAGGAAGTGGCGGAAAAAACGCCCGAGAAAATCCGGCGGCACCCGGTCGACCCGCGGTATGGACTGCGCACCTACGAGGCAATGGAGCTCGGCTTTTTTCTGTACGACGATGTGAAGCAGGCGCGCGCTGCCGCGAAGATCATGCAGCAGCTTTACTCGGCCTTCATCGCAAGCGGCGGGTCCCTCGCTGAAATCAATCCGCTGGTCACGACGCCCTCGGGAGATGTCGTTGCTCTCGACGCAAAGATGGTCGTCGACGACAACGAGCTCGATCGTCTACCGAACCTTGCCGCGCTCCGCGACGAAACCGCGGAGGCGCCAAGCGAAGTCGAAGCGCGCAATGCAAGCCTCACCTTCATCAAGCTCGACGGAAATGTGGGCTGCGTCGTGAACGGAGCTGGACTCGCGATGGCAACAATGGATCTCGTGAAGTACTACGGCGGGGAGCCCGCGAATTTCCTGGACATCGGGGGCTCTTCCAATCCTGAAAAAGTAGTCGCCGCGCTGCGCATCATCACCGCCGATCCGAATGTGAAGGCAATCCTGTTCAACATATTCGGCGGAATAACGCGCACCGACGATGTAGCGAATGGAATAGTGACCGCGACAAAGCTCAATCCTCTGAAAGTGCCGATCGTGATCCGGCTCACGGGGACCAACGAAGAGATTGCGGTGAAGATCCTCGAGGAGAACGGGTTCGTCGCGATGACCGACATGGATGAAGCCGTGCAGAAAGCAGTGGCGCTCGCGACGGGAAAAGCAGCGTGAGCATATTCATCGATAACGACACGCGGCTCATCGTTCAGGGCATCACCGGCCGCGACGGCTCGTTCCACGCGCGGCAAATGATGGAGTACGGGACCCGGGTCGTCGGTGGTGTCACCCCGGGAAAGGGTGGGCAGAAGTTCGACGGAACAGTGCCGATCTTCAACACCGTCGAGCAGGCAGTAGCAGAGACCGGTGCAAACGCATCGGTCATCTACGTTCCACCGATGTTCGCGGCCGACGCGATGATGGAGGCTGCAGATGCCGGAATTCCTTTCATCGTCTGCATCACCGAAGGCGTCGCTGTGCTCGACATGACGAAGGTCTATCCATTCGTGCGGGAGAAGGGCGCCAGGCTCCTCGGACCGAATTGTCCCGGCCTCATCTCTCCGGGAAAGTCGAAGGTCGGCATTATCCCCGGCAGGATTTGCACGCCGGGGCCAATTGGGCTCGTCAGTCGTTCCGGAACGCTTACCTACGAGGTTGTCTTCCAGATGACGAGGGCCAACCTCGGACAGACGACATGTGTCGGAATCGGAGGCGATCCGATAAACGGGACCAGTTTCATCGACTGCCTCGCGGCCTTCGAGGCCGATCCTGATACCCAGGCTGTCGTCATGATCGGCGAGATCGGCGGCACTGACGAGCAGGAGGCAGCGGCATTCGTGAAAGCAAAGATGAGCAAACCGGTGGTCGGGTTCATTGCGGGGCAGACGGCTCCGCCGGGACGCAGGATGGGTCACGCAGGCGCGATAATCTCGGGATCGTCCGGCACGGCGGCCGAGAAGATGGAAGCCTTCGAGAAGAACGGAATCGCTGTCGCAAGGCGGCCCATCGATGTCGTGCAACTTCTCAGGTAACAATAACCAAGTCACTACAGGACAACGATATGGCTGGAAGCAGGACTCTCTCTATAATCAAGCCGGATGCCTTCGCCTCCGGGAAAGCAGGCAAGATCATATCGCATCTCGAGGACGCGGGATTTCAGATTGTCGCGTCGCGAGTGTTGCGACTCACTCAGGAGCAGGCCGGCGCTTTCTACGCGGTCCACAAAGAGCGCCCCTTCTTTGGGCCGCTCACGACTTTCATGACCTCAGGCGCGTGCATGCCGATGGTGCTGGAGCGCGACGACGCGGTTGCGGCGCTCAGGCGGACGATTGGAGCGACCGATCCGGCCGAGGCGGAGGAGGGTACGGTCCGCAAGCTGTACGCGGAATCGAAGGAGCGAAACGCGATTCACGCCTCCGATTCGGACGAAAATGCGGAGCGCGAAGTAGCGTTCTTCTTCCCGGCAACCGAGCTTCTTCAGGCGCGCTAGGGCGCGCGCCGTCGGCCTTTTCCCTTGCGGTTAAGGTCGCTAGTTTTAAGAACTTATGCTGTCATTTGACATCCGCTCGCTGGAGTCGCAGGCAGCGCATGTGGACGGCACCGTTTCACCGGACGATCCGGTGTGGGAGGCCCGAGACATGCGCCCCGCGAGGCCGATCCATGTCGAGGGTCGGCTTTCAGCGGCAGGTCCGGGCCGCTTCTATTTCAGCGGACGAATGAGCGGCACAAGCGAAATGCCTTGCCGGCGATGCCTGGAGGACGTGCGAGTTGAGGTGTCGGAGGATGAGCATTTCATCTTCTCGGCCGCCGGTGAGGAGGAGACTGACGATCCGGATGTCTTTCCTTTCGATCCCCAGGCTCACCAGCTCGACATGAGGCCGGCCGTCAGGGAAGCCTGGCTGCTCGCCGCGCCAGCCTTTGTGCAATGTCGTGAGGACTGTAAGGGGATTTGCCCGACGTGTGGAACCGACTGGAACGTGGCCGATTGCGACTGCGAGCCAGTGACAATTGACAGCCGCTGGGAAAAGTTGCGCGCGATTCGCGACGACCTTTCCTAGAGCGTACCTACTTTATCCTGATATCAAATGGCCGTCCCGAAGCGACGTACCTCGAAGAGGAAGAAACGCGCGCGCAACACGCACAAGATTGCGCCTTCGATTGCGATCCAGAAGTGTCCGCGCTGCCAGAGCATGAAGCGTCCGCATCACGTTTGTGAGGAGTGCGGATATTACGACGGTGAGCAGCGAGTAGCAGCAAGGGAAGCATAGAGTTGGCGCGCATCGCGTTGGACGCCATGGGGGGCGACTTCGCTCCCAGGGCACCTATCGCCGGTGCGCTGCATGCTCTGACAGAGCTCGAGCACGACCACGTCGTGCAGCTCGTCGGGCACACTAGGTCCATTGAGAATCAGCTCAGCGCCCTGCTTGAAGGCGAGCTCGCGGGATGCCGGCACGTGCGCGAGCGGATCACGATCGTCGACGCTCCGGATACGATAGCGATGTCCGACAAGCCGACCGCAGCGCTGCGGAGCGGATCGAACAATACCGTGTCGGTCGGATTGAGGCTGCAGGTGGACGCTGAATCCGACGCATTTGTATCCGCGGGGAACACCGGCGCTCAGATGGCCGCCTCCGCACTGCTACTCGGGCGGCATGCCGGACTCACGCGGCCGGCGATCGCCACGATTTTTCCAACGGCGCGCAAGCCCCTCGTTTTCCTCGACTCCGGCGCAAACGTCGACTGCTCCGCAAACGAGCTCGTGCAGTTTGCCTGGCTCGGTTCGGTCTACGCCGAATACGTGCTCGGCCGGTACAAGCCGGCGGTTGGCCTCCTCAGCATCGGCGAAGAGAAGGAGAAGGGAAATACCACCAGTAAAGCGGCATACGCTCTGTTCCAGAGCGCAGGCTTCAATTTTCACGGCAACGTCGAAGGTCGTGACCTTCCGGCCGGCGCAAGCGACCGCGGGCCGATCGACGTCGTCGTATGCGACGGCTTCGTCGGCAATGTCGTGCTCAAGTTCTACGAGGCCGTCATGCCGATGATCGTCGGCCTTTTGACCGACGTGCCATCGTTCGACAGAGGGAAGCTGGAGGCTGCGCTCGGCCCGCTTGATTCCACTTCCTACGGCGGAGCGCCATTGCTCGGCGTTCGTGGCGTCAGCATCATCTGTCATGGAAACTCTTCGCCGCGGGCGATCAAGAACGCAGTGAAAGTCGCAGTGCGTGCGGTCGAGACGCGCGTGAACGAGCACATCGAAGAGCGTCTGCTCGGCCTGGTGTCGGGCTCGGGCACGGGACAGGTCGCGTGAAGCGGCCTATCGCGGCGGTGGTGGGCACCGGTCGAGGCGTTCCCGAAGGCGTGATGACGAATCACGACTTCGCAGCCATCGGAATCGAGACGTCGCACGAGTGGATTGTCGAGCGGTCGGGGATCGTCGAGCGCCGCATCGCCCGCAACGGCGAGACGACATGTTCGATGGCTGCAGACGCCGCACGGAAAGCCATGGAGCGCGCCAACGTCCACCCCGGACAGCTCGACACCATCATTCTCAGTACAGCCACGCCCGACCGCCTGCTGCCTTCGACTGCCGTCGATCTTCAAGCCGAGCTCGGCGCAGGCCGCGCCGCTGCTTTCGATATTGGAGCTGCGTGTGCGGGCTGGCTCTACGCGATGACCGTGGCCGAAGGGATGATTACCTCTGGAACGTCCGAGACGGTTCTCGTCGTAGGCGCCGAGAAGATGAGCGCAATCGTCGACTGGAAGGATCGAGCGACGTGCGTTCTCTTCGGAGACGGGGCCGGCGCGGCGATTCTCCAGCGCGCGAAAACGGGCAAGGGAATTCTCTCTGCCTACATGCGGAGTGACGGAAAACTCGCCGACCTGCTGTATCGCCCCGCGGGCGGGGCGACAAATCAGTTCTCGCAGCAGGTGCTCGACGAGCGTACCCACTACGTGCGGATGGCCGGGAGGGAGGTTTTCAAACACGCGGTCAGGTCGATGTCCGATGCTGCTGACCGTGCTCTCGACGCGGCAAGATTGACCGGTGACGACATTGACCTTCTGATTCCGCATCAGGCCAACGTCCGCATCATCGAAGCGACTGCCAAGCACTCCGGCATTCCCATGGAAAAGGTCTACGTCAATGTCGACCGCTTCGGCAACACGTCGTCGGCGTCGATTCCAATCGCTATCGACGAAGCAATCGAGCGCGGTCAGATTCACGAAGGAAGCACCGTCCTTCTTGTCGCTTTCGGCGCCGGCTTCACCTGGGCGTCGATGATAATCCGCTTCTAGAAGGTGGACGTCGTCCTTCTGTTCCCCGGCCAGGGTTCGCAAAAGCCCGGGATGGGTAAGGATCTCGCAGAGGAGTTTCCGGAGGCGCGCCGGGTTTTCGAGGAGGTCGACGAAGCTCTCGGCTTCTCGCTCAGCAAGCTCTGCTTCGAGGGCCCGGCCGAAGAGCTGACGCTGACGCACAACGCGCAGCCGGCGCTGCTTGCACACGGGGCCGCAGCGTGGAGTGTCGTTCGGAATCGGATCGGAAGCGCGGTCTGCGCCGCCGCGGGCCACTCACTCGGCGAGCACACCGCCTACCACGCCGCCGACGCGACGACGCTCGCGGATGCGGTGAGACTGGTTCGCCGGCGCGGACAGCTCATGTACGAGGAGGGGCTCAACCGGCCCGGCGCGATGGCAGCTGTTCTCGGCAAGCTCGAGCAGACCATCGAATCACTTTGCGAGCAGGCAAGCCGCACTTCGGGAGTCGTCGTACCCGCGAACTACAATACGGAGGAGCAGATCGTCGTGTCCGGCGAAGTGAGTGGAGTTGAGCGCGTAATGGCGCTGGCAAAGGAGGCGGGTGCGAAGCGCGCAGTTCGTCTTCCAGTGAGCGGTGCGTTTCATTCGCCATTGATGAAGCCTGCCGAGGACGGCCTTCGACAGGCGCTGGCGTCGACGCCGTTTGCGGAGCCCGCTTTTCCTGTTTTCTCGAACGTGACCGAGCAGGAGTCGCGCAGCTCCGCCGACGCGCGCGAGCTTCTCGCAACGCAGCTCACTTCGCCCGTACGGTGGGCCGGGGAGATCACCAACATCGCTTCTCGCTTCCGGGACCCGATTTTCGTGGAGCTCGGCCCGGGAGCAGTATTGACTGGATTGCTGACGCGGATCGTGCCCGGTGCGCGGGGGTTGGCGTGCGGAACACCGGCTGAAGTCGAGAAGCTCATGAGTAAGGTGGCTTGATGGAGATCGATCTCTCGAACAGAGTCGCGCTCGTCACAGGCAGCACGCGCGGAATCGGGCGCGCGATCGCCTCGACGCTGGGTAGCTGCGGTGCCCGGGTCGCCGTGGTTGGACGAGACAAGGAGAAGGCCGACGCCGTTGCGGCCGAGCTCGGTGGTGGGGCGATGGGCTTCGCGTGCGACGTGAGCGACTCGGCTGCGGTCGCGCAGCTCGTTGCGGAGACTGAAGCCGCGTTCGGCTCACTGGACATCCTCGTCAACAACGCCGGATTGACCCGGGACAACATAGTCATGCGTTTGAAGGACGAGGACTGGGACGCGGTGCTCGATGCAAACCTTCGCGGCGCGTTTGCGACAATACGCGCAGCGAGCAAAGGAATGATCAAGCGCCGGTGGGGAAGGATCATAAACATCTCGAGCGTCGTCGGGATCATTGGCAACAAGGGCCAGGCAAACTACGCGGCGAGCAAGGCGGGGCTGATCGGTTTAACGAAGACAGTCGCGAAAGAGCTGGCATCCAGGAACATTCTGGTGAATGCCATCGCGCCGGGCTTCATCGAGACCGAAATGACAGACGCGATGACGGCGGAGGCCCGTAAAGGCCTGATTGACGCCATCCCGCTCGACCGTCTCGGATCAACGGATGATGTAGCTCAGGCAGTTGCGTTTCTTTCATCTGATTATGCGTCGTACATCACCGGCCAGGTACTCGTTGTCGACGGCGGAATGGTGATGTAGAAGCCGCTCTAACGCAGCGGCGTAACTTTCTGTCAGTACGTCAGTTGGATATATTTCTGACCCAACCCACCACGAAGAGGAATTTGAGATGGCCGACAACTCTGAGAAGGTCAAGGACATCATCGAGAAGGAGCTCGGCGTCGAGCGTGAAAAGCTCACCAATGAAGCCAGCTTCATCGAAGACCTTGGGGCGGACAGTCTCGACATCGTCGAGCTCGTCATGGAATTCGAGAAGGAGTTCAATATCGACATTCCTGACGAGGATGCAGAGAAGCTGCGGACCGTCGGAGACGCCCTGGGCTATCTGAATACGAAAGTTCCCGCGTAATGAAGCGAAGGGTCGTCGTCACCGGCATGGGAGCGATTACGCCCGTTGGTAACGACGTGGCGACGACTTGGCAGGCCCTGCTGGATGGAAAATCAGGCGCCGCGCCAATCACCCACTTCGACGCGTCCGGCTTTCCGGTCCGCTTTGCGTGTGAGGTGAAAGGATTCGATCCCCTCGAGTTCATGGATCGGAAGGAGGCCAAGCGCGCCGACCAGTTCACCCAGTACGCAGTCGGTGCGGCGAAGCAGGCGATGACACACGCCGGTCTCGCGGTGCAGAACGGAATGGACCCCGACCGTATCGGCGTGATAATCGGGAGCGGCATCGGCGGTCTCAAGATTTTCGAGGAGCAGCACGATGTCTACCGGCAGCGTGGACCGGGAAAGATCTCTCCTTTCTTCATCCCGATGTTCATCTCCGACATCGCCGCCGGCATCGTGTCGATGCAGTTCAACGCCAAGGGCCCAAACTACGCCACCGTATCAGCTTGTGCGACGAGCGCTCACGCAATTGGTGATGCCTACCGCACCATCCAGTACGGCGACGCCGACGTGATGATCACCGGAGGAGCGGAAGCGACTGTGACGCCGATGGCGATCGGCGGATTCGCGAACATGAAAGCTCTTTCGGAGCGGAACGAATCACCCGAGACAGCTTCGCGTCCCTTCGACGCGACGCGCGACGGCTTCGTGATGGGTGAAGGCTCGGGGATCGTGATCCTGGAAGAGCTCGAGCACGCGCGCGCACGCGGCGCGAAGATTTACGCCGAGGTCGCCGGGTATGGAGCGACGGGAGATGCATACCACCTGACCGCGCCGGCTCCAAACGGCGAGGGCGCCCAGCGCGCCATGAAGCGGGCAATGAAAGATGCGGGATTTGCCGTGGAAGACATCCAGTACATCAACGCCCACGGAACGTCGACGCCGGCCAACGACCTGAACGAGACTGCCGCAATCAAGGCGGTGTTCGGAGATGCTGCGAAGACCGTGAGCATCAGCTCCACCAAGGGAGCGACCGGTCACATGCTTGGAGCGGCTGGAGCGATCGAGTTCATCATCAGCACGCTGGTGGTACGCGAGGGGGTCATTCCTCCAACCATCAATTACGAGACTCCCGACCCCGAGTGCGATCTCGACTATACGCCCAACAAGTCCATCGATCGCGACGTCACGGGTGTCCTCAGCAACAGCTTCGGCTTCGGCGGGCACAATACAACGCTCGCCGTGAAGCGATTCGTCGACTAGACGATGCTGCGCTCGCCGGAATTCGATCTGTCCCGTGTTTCGGACGCGCCGCTTCGCAGGGTTGGCGAGAAGGTCCTCGCGGGCGCGCGACTCAATGACGACGACGCGGGAGTCATGTTTCGCTCTCCCGATCTCCTCGGTCTCGGCGCACTTGCTTCGCATGTGAATGCGCTCCGTCACGGCGACGTCGTGACATTTGCCGCGAATCAACACATCAACCCGACCAACGTTTGCTACCTCAGGAAGACATGCGTTTTCTGTTCCTTCGCGCGGCTCCCCAAGGAGGACGGTGCTTACCGATACACGCTCGAGCAGGTGCTCGACGAGGCGGCTGTGGCGGGGAATGGCCTGACGAAAGAGTTCCACATCGTTGGCGGCCTCGATATGCACGCGGGCCTCGACTACTACAGCGAGATGTTCCGGGAGCTCAAGACGCGGCATCCGCAGGTTCACATCAAGGCCCTCACGGCGGTTGAGATTGCACACATCGCCCGTATCGAGAAGATGTCCATCGAGGAGGTTTTGATCGCCCTGCGCGAAGCCGGCCTCGACACTTTGCCGGGCGGGGGCGCCGAGGTATTCGGGCGCGGCGTAAGAATGGAGATAGCGGACAAGAAGCTCGCTGCCGAGGATTGGATCGCCGTCCACCGGACGGCTCATCGGCTGGGAATCAGGTCGAACTGCACGATGCTTTACGGCCACGTCGAGACGATCGAGGACCGCGTTGAGCATCTCGGAATTCTTAGATCTCTGCAGGACGAGACCGGCGGCTTCCTCGCGTACATCCCACTCGCGTACCATCCGGACAACAATGCGCTCGGCATCGAGCTGGGCCGCGAGGGCACGGCTACGACCGGGTTCGACGACCTTAGAAATCTGGCAGTGGGGCGGCTCTTCCTCGACAACTTCGAGCACGTCAAAACGCACTGGATCATGGTTACGCCTTTCCTCTCGCAGATTGCGCTCTCGTTCGGAGTCAATGATCTGGAGGGCACGGTCGTACGCGAGAAGATCTACCATGAAGCTGGCGCAACGACGGCGCAGGGACTCGGGCTCGACGATCTGCTCAAATTGATCCGCGACGCTGGGAAGATTCCGGCGGAGCGCGATTCGTTCTACAACATCCTGCGGACGTTCGACGGACCGCACGCGGCGGCGGCATGACTTTGACCATCGGCCGCATCCCGTACATCAACTGCTATCCCGTTTACGGGGCCATCGACCGCGGGCTGATCCGGATCGATGCAGACCTCGTCGATGGAGTGCCGACGGCGCTGAACGCTTTGATGGCGGCCGGGAAGCTCGACGTGAGCGTTGTCTCCGCCGTGGAGTATGCGAGGGATTCGCGTCGCTACCTCCTGCTCCCCGATCTGGCGATCTCCTGCGACGGGCCGGTGCGAAGCGTGATGCTCTTTTCGAAGCGGCCGGCGACCGAGCTGTCTCAGAGGCGCGTGCTCGTCAGCCGAAGCTCCATGACGAGTGTGGCGCTCCTGGAGCTGCTTTTCGACAACGTGTGGCACGCGCATCCGCTCTTCGTACCGACAGACGCAGAGATAAGTGATGTCGCAAGATTCGGCACCGAAGAGCACGAAGCCCGGCTCGTCATCGGCGACGCGGCACTTCTGCTGGAAAGCAGCTCCGCTGCCGAAGCGCATCGCGCCGACAAATGGTCGCAACTTGCAGCAATTCCCGATTACCCATACGCATACGACCTTGGCGACGAGTGGAAGCGGTGGACCGGACTTCCATTCGTCTTTGCCGTGTGGGTTGCGCAACGCAACGTGGCGGTGGATGCCGCGCTTGCAGCGCACGCCGGACTCATCGCATCCCGAGACTGGGGCATTGCCAATGTACGCACGCTTGCCAGACAGGCGTCGCAAGCAACGGGCGTCACCGTCGGCGCATGCGAGGAATACCTGGAAGGCCTCGACTACGGGCTGTCTTACCCGCACCTCGCGGGTCTCACGGAGTTTTATCGTCGTCTCGTCGAGAGGGGCAGCGTGCCCAATGGCACTTTGACATTCCTCCCGGCTGCGTGATGGCGCGCGACCTCCTCGACTTCTACGCCAATGCCCCGCTCGTCGAGCTGGGAATGGAGGCAGACCGCGTCCGGGAGCGACTGCATCCCGGCAACATCGTCTCGTATATCATCGATCGAAACATCAACTACACGAATGTCTGCGTAGCCGATTGCGGCTTCTGCGCTTTCTACAGGCGGCCGAAGCACGGCGAAGGCTACACGCTCTCATTCGAGCAGATCGGCGCCAAGATCGACGAAGCCAAGGCCCTCGGCGCAGTACAGATACTGATTCAGGGCGGCCACAATCCGTACATCCCGTTTCAGTGGTATCTGGATCTGATGCAGTACATCAAGCACAACCATCCGATTCACATTCACGGGTTCAGCCCGAGCGAGGTGGACTTTTTCGCAAAGCTGTTCCGGATGGAGGCGATCGACGTCATTCGCGCGCTTCGTGCCGCCGGCCTCGATTCGATCCCGGGCGGCGGAGGGGAGATTCTCGTGCAGCGAGTGCGCGACATCGTCGCGCGCAAGAAGGCCGGCGCAGACAGGTGGCTCGAGATCATGGAGCTCGCGCACGGCGAGGGAATGAAAACTTCGGTCACGATGATGTACGGCATTGGCGAGACTCTCGCCGAGCGGATGGAGCATCTGGAGCGCGTCCGTGAAGTGCAGGCGCGGACGGCCGGATTTACAGCGTTCATCTGCTGGCCGCTCCAGCCCGAGAACACGCCGACGATGTCGAATCAGCCGAAGACCGGCGCCGACGAGTATCTCCGTACTGTGGCCATCGCACGGATCGTCCTCGACAACGTTCCGAACCTGCAGTCGAGCTGGGTGACGATGGGAATGAAGATCGGGCAGATCGCGCTCCGCTTCGGATGCAACGACTTCGGGTCGTTGATGATCGAGGAGAACGTCGTGTCCGCGGCGAACACGACGCATCGAACCTCGACAGAGGAGATGGAGCGCCTCATTTCTGACGCCGGATTCAGACCCGTGCGCCGACGCCAGGACTACTCGCTCATCGAGTCCGCGGCGCATGCCGCCTGAGCGACCGCCCATCGCTCGCACCGGCATCGGCTACGATTCGCACCGCTTCGCACCCGGCCGCGCTCTCATCCTCGGCGGCGTAACAATCCCATCGGAAGTTGGTCTGGAGGGGCACTCCGACGCTGACGCGGTCGCGCATGCGGTTACTGACGCACTGCTCGGCGCTGCCTGCGAAGGCGACATCGGCACGATGTTTCCGGATACCGACCCCGCTAACAGGAACCGGGATTCTCTGGAGATGCTTTCCCTCGCCGTCGAGCGCTTGAAGAGCAAAGGATTTTTCGTCGTGCACGCCGACATCACGGTAATCGCTGAGCGTCCGCGCATCGGGCCTCATCGCGCGGCCATTCAGGAATCTCTTTCTGGTGCTCTGAGCATTTCGCCGTCCGAAATCAGCCTCAAAGCCAAGACGAATGAAGGGATGGGATGGATCGGCAGAGGCGAAGGTCTTGCGTGCATAGCGGTGGCGACGGTGGCCACGGTGGCCGAATCGACCGGGTGACGTCGCCAAAGATCTCGCGGTTGGCAGGACCAGAGAAAGAAACGGGCAAGGCCGCATGAACATCCAGTCGATCATCGATACTCTCAGCGGCATGCCGCTGCCGCTTCTGTACCTGTCCATCGCCGTCATCTCGGCGATCGAGAACATCTTTCCGCCGTTTCCCGCAGACGCCGTGGTCGCATTCGGCAGTTTCCTCGCGGCACGCGGGACGGGCGATCCTTATTCCTCATTCCTCTCTGCGTGGCTCGGCAACCTCGCCGGCGCGACGCTCACGTATTACATCGGGCGCCGATACGGGTCCGGTCCGTTTCTGCTTCGTCTCGAGAGGTGGGTCGGGCGGAACGCGGAGGTGCGCTTCATGGAGCTCTACGGGCGGTTTGGTCTTCCCGCGCTTTTCGTGAGCCGCTTCCTGCCGGCGGTGCGGTCCTTGGTGCCGCCATTGGCTGGAGCTATGAAGCTGCCGCCCATTCCGGTTGCAATTGCCGTGGCGGGTGCTTCGGGAATCTGGTTCGCGTTTCTCACCTGGGTCGCTTTCCGGGCCGGATCCGATTGGGACGCGCTTTACGCGTACATACTCCGCTCGACAAAGATGGTCGGCGGGGGGGCGGTAATCGTTCTGGCAATCCTGGTGCTGGGCATTTACCTGTGGCGACGTCGAAGGAAGCAGAAACTTGAGCCGTAGCGCGACAGTCGAGCTCTCCGATGAGCTGTCACGCGCCTTCCATCTGGAGGGCTTCCACGATTTTCTCGCCGTGGAGAAGGGGGCCTCGGCGCGCACCGACGAAGCATACCTGCGTGACCTCGCTCGGTTCGCGACGTTTGCGCGGCTGAAGGGCGCGAGTGCGCCAAGCAATGTCGGCGCAAAGACTCTCCGCGAGTACGTCTATCATCTGAAGGATCTCGGACTCGCTCCGTCATCGATTCGGCGCAACGTCTCGGCCGTTCGGAGCTACTTCCGCTTCATGCTCGATGAGGGTCATCTCGTGCGCGATCCGAGCGAGAGGCTGGAGACGCCGAAGCGTTGGCGAACGCTGCCCGAAGTCCTGACGGTGCAGGAGGTGGAGAGTCTCATCGCGGCGCCGTCGCTGGACGAGCCGCTGGCCTTTCGCGACCGGGCAATGCTCGAGCTCGCTTACGGGGCCGGGCTCAGAGTCTCGGAATGGATCACCGTGGGAGTACGCGATGTCCTGATGGACGAGCGGCTGGTCCGCGTGTTCGGCAAGGGCGGCAAGGAGCGGGTTGTTCCTATCGGTCGGAAGGCGATTGGAGCGGTCGCTATCTACACGCGCGAGCTCAGGCCAAAAATCGAGCGCGGAAAAGGGAAGGGGATTCTGTTCCTCAACTCGAAGGGAGAGCCGTTGTCGCGGATGGGAGCGTGGAAGATTCTTCGCAAGTACGTCGATCAGGCAGGCATCACGAAGCGTGTGTCTCCGCACACTCTCCGCCATTCGTTTGCAACTCACCTTCTCGAAGGTGGCGCTGACCTTCGTGCGGTGCAGGAGATGCTTGGGCATGCCGATATTTCGACAACGCAGATTTACACGCACGTCGACCGTGAATATCTGCGCACCGTTCACCGTCAATTTCATCCACGCGCGTGATACTTGTAATCGACAACTACGATTCTTTCACCTATAACCTGGTGCAGTATCTCGGGGAGCTCGGTGCAGAGCCCGTGGTTCGGCGCAACGACGAAATGACGGTCGACGACGTGGAGTCGCTGAGTCCACAGGCGATCGTGATCTCGCCAGGTCCCGGAAAACCGGCCGACGCCGGGATAACCGTGCCCCTCGTGCAGCGGTGGGGGAGCTCGATCCCCATGCTGGGTGTGTGCCTCG
Source organism: Gemmatimonadaceae bacterium (assembly GCA_035633115.1). Taxonomy (NCBI): domain Bacteria; kingdom Pseudomonadati; phylum Gemmatimonadota; class Gemmatimonadia; order Gemmatimonadales; family Gemmatimonadaceae; species Gemmatimonadaceae bacterium. The sequence continues at coordinate 444,043 of DASQFN010000047.1, forward strand.
GTCATCAGGCAATTGCGGAGGCGTATGGCGGCAACGTGGTACCTGCACCGCGGCTGATGCATGGGAAGACATCCTCGATTCTGCACGAGCGTAAAGCACTGTTTCACGGCATGCCTTCGCCGTTACAGGTAATGCGCTATCATTCTCTCATCGTCGAGCGCGAGTCGCTGCCGGGGAGCCTCGAGGTGATTGCCTGGAGTGAGGATGACCATTCCGAGATCCATGCCGTGCGGCATCTGGAGCATCCAGTCTGGGGCGTTCAGTTCCATCCAGAATCGGTGATGACCGACCACGGCAAGGACCTTATCAAAAACTTTCTTTCACTGGCAGGATGATCCACTCCAAATTGCGCACCCGCATTACCAAGCCGCTGTTTTTCGCCGCGGCTTTTGCATTGGCGGCCCCGCTGGCAGCGCAGGGGACCACGCCGGGCCAGGCCGCAGACACGAGTTACGTCGAGTACCGCGAGAGTCCGATATCGCTCCCCCAGGGAATTGGCGTCCGCGTTCCGATGTACAATCGAGTCGATGGTCTCGTAATCCCGTGGGGCCCCTTGATCTCGCTTGCGAACGACCGCATTCGCGTCGACCCAACGGTTACGTATCGCTCGCACATCGGGAAGTTCGACCCGTTCGTCAGAGTTCAGATTGCTCCGATGGCTGGAACGCGGGTCGAGATCGCGGGCGGCCGAGGGACGTTCACCAATGATGCATGGATTCGATCAGATCTTGTGAACTCCCTCGCCGCGCTTGCGGTGGGCAGCGACGCCAGGAACTATTTTCGGGCCGATCGGGGTTGGGCGACCGTCGCGCACGATTTCGTGGCGAACGCCATCGTGTTCACTCCATCGATTGGAGTGCAGACCGAGAACGACTGGTCTACCGGCTCGCCAGTGCGCCATACGAATGCACCGTGGAGCCTGCTGAACGAAAGTGATTCGCTGAAGTTGCGGCGGCCCAACCCGGCCATTGTGGAGGGCCACGTCAGCTCGATACTTGGCAGGTTGAAGACGGATTATGAGCGGGAGGACGTAAAGGCGAATCTCGATGTTGGAGTGGAGCACGCGTTTGACGGTCCCCCATCGTCGTACGTAAGTGGTAACCGCTCCGTGTCCAATATTGACGGCGACTTCACGCAGTTTACGATTGGAAGCAAAGCGTCCTTTCTGACGTTCGGAGAGCAGAGTTTTGCGTTTCGTGGCCACGCTCTGTTTATGGCTGGAGCGTCGGCACCTGCGCAACGGTATGGCTACCTCGGCGGAGCGGGTACGCTTGCAACGGTCGATCTTATCGCACTCGGTGGCGACAGGCTCGTGTTCGTCGAGGGTGAATACTCGATTCCTATCCCGCGGGTCCAGCTGCCACTGGTGGGCAATCCAATCGTAAGCCTCCGCTACGCCACCGGATCGGCTGGTGTGGCGGAGCTACCGGAATTCATTCAGAACATCGGAGTCGGCGCGGGAGTGCGCTTTCTGAAAGTCGAGTATCACATCGATCCGAACTACAATGAGACTCCTTTCACGCATAAAACCGCGTTCTCGGTCAGTTTGTCGCTATCGCTGTAAACTCTGACGCGCGGTTTTGTTTGCTCGTCGCGACTGAAAGGTCTATATTCAATGGCGTGACTTTTGCATCCGGCCGCGCGAATTTGGATGGTGGGTGAGGACGCTAGTGGTGATTCCGGCGCGCCTCGCAGCGGTGAGACTCCCCCGCAAACCGCTCCGCCTCCTCGCCGGCGTCCCACTCATCGTCAGAGTGTGGCAGCGCGTCTCCGCAATGAAGATCGCCGACGCTTGCGTAGTCGCTACTGACAGCGAGGAAGTAGCAGAGGCGGCGCGCGATGCCGGCGCTGAGTGCGTCATGACGAGCAGCTCGCACCAGTCCGGCACCGAGCGAGTAGCAGAAGTCGCGCGGCAGCCGGCGTTCGCGCGCTGCACGACTTTGGTGAACGTGCAGGGGGATGAGCCGTTTATCGGACGAGGCGCCGTGGACGGAGCAGCAAGAATGGTCTCGTCCGGAGCTTTTCCACTTGGAACCGCGGCTTCGCGCGCTTCGTGGGAGATCGCCGAGAATCCCAGCATCGTGAAGGTCGTTTGCGCCGACGATTCGAGGGCGATGTATTTCTCGCGCGCCGCAATACCATTTCCAAGAGATGGCGCTGGATCTGCCACAATTCAGCCGTTACAGCATATCGGAGTATACGCCTACTCGCGTGACGCTCTCGAGAAATGGGTCGCTCTTCCTCCGCACGAGCTGGAGGTAACCGAGCGACTCGAGCAGCTGAGGCCGCTTGCCGCCGGAATCCCGATGGGAGTTGCGATCGTCGACGAGCCACCGGCCGCGGGAATAGACACCGAGGACGACTTGAGCCGCGCCAATGCGCGGTGGGACGCTTTCATCGCGGGACAATAGAGCATGCAGCTGAATCCGAGTCAACAGACACGGTACATCTTCGTCACCGGAGGCGTCGTCTCGTCCCTCGGCAAGGGAATCGCTGCGGCGTCGATCGGCAGGCTGCTCGTCGAGCGCGGGATGCGCGTGACGATAATGAAGTTCGATCCATACCTGAACGTGGATCCGGGAACGATGTCTCCGTTTCAGCACGGAGAGGTGTTCGTCACCGACGACGGGGCGGAGACCGATCTGGATCTCGGACATTACGAGCGTTTCATCGACCGGTCGCTGGCTCAGGCCAACAACGTCACAACCGGCCGGATTTATCTGAACGTCATCACGAAAGAGCGGCGTGGAGAGTACTTAGGCTCGACAGTGCAAGTGATTCCTCACGTCACGGATGAGATAAAGGCCGCGATGAAGCGGCTTGCTCCGGAGAGCGACGTCGTAATCATCGAGATAGGTGGAACAGTCGGTGACATCGAGTCGCTGCCGTTCCTGGAGGCGATTCGTCAGTTTCGACACGAGATCGGTCGCGAGAACGCAATCTTCATTCACCTCACGCTCGTTCCGTTCATCGCCGCCGCCGGCGAGGTAAAAACAAAGCCTACGCAGCATTCGGTTCGAGAGCTGATGGAAATCGGAATTCAGCCCGACATACTCATCTGTCGCAGCGAGCGCGCCCTATCCGAGGAAGTGAAGCGGAAGATCGCGCTCTTCTGCAACGTCGAGTTCGGTGCAGTGGTCGAAAGCCGCGATGCGCCGACGATCTACCAGATCCCGCTCGATTTCCACGAACAGGGTCTCGATGAGCGCGTGATGTACCGCCTGGGTCTGCTCGGCCGCAAAGCGCCCGATCTCTCTCGTTGGCGGCGGATGGTTCAAAGCATTGTCGATCCCACGAGCCGGGTGAAAATCGCCGTGATCGGCAAGTACACTGAGCTCGTCGACTCGTACAAGAGCGTTCAGGAAGCGCTGATTCACGGCGGAATTGCCAACGACGTGGGCGTGGACATCTCCTGGCTGGCGAGTGACATGTTCACCGACCGCGCGCGCACTCGGGAGCTGCTGGCGGATTTTCACGGCGTTCTGGTTCCCGGTGGCTTCGGCGTACGCGGCGTTGAAGGTATGCTCGAGGCGATTCGCTACGCGCGCGAGTCAGGGCTGCCGTTCTTCGGCATCTGTCTTGGCATGCAGAGCGCGATCATCGAGTTCGCACGGAATGTGATCGGGCTCGACGACAGCCACTCCAGCGAATTCGCTCCGGAGTGCGCCGATCCGGTGATCTCACTCATGGAATCTCAGCAGCATCTGACGGATATGGGTGGAACGATGCGGCTCGGCGCCTACCCGTGCAGGCTGGGCGTCGGCACTCGCGCCGCGACCATCTATGGTGTTCCGCAGGTCAGCGAGCGGCATCGGCACCGATATGAGGTTTCCAACGCTTATCGCGACCGATTCGTCGAGCATGGTCTCACCTTGAGCGGACTGTCGCCGGACGGATCGCTTGTCGAAATCGTCGAGCTTCAGACGCACCCGTGGTTCATCGGCTGCCAGTTCCATCCAGAGCTTCAGTCCCGTCCAACCCGGCCGCATCCACTGTTCGCCAGCTTCATAGCCGCAGCGACCGAGGCCAGAAAAGCCCGCACCGAGCGGCGCCGCGCAGTGCTCGAGACAGCGGAATAGGTGGACCCGCTCTTCCCGCCGGACCGGCTGTTCGTCATCGCCGGTCCTTGTGTCGTCGAAGACGATGCGCTCAACATGCGCGTCGCCACAGAGCTGGCGCGCCTCCAGTCAGGTGTGCCGGGTGGAATCGTCTTCAAGGCGAGCTTCGACAAGGCGAACAGATCGAACGCGGACGCCGCTCGCGGCCCGGGGACAGATCGCGGTCTGGACGCGCTCGGGCGCGTGCGCGCGGAGACAGGTTTGCGCGTCCTGACCGACGTGCATCTTCCCGACCAATGCTCACGCGTCGCCGAGGTCGTGGACGCGCTGCAGATTCCGGCCTTTCTCTGCCGTCAGACTGATCTGCTGCATGCTGCGGGGGCTACTGGCAGGCCCGTCAACGTGAAGAAGGGCCAATGGCTTCATCCCGAAGCTATGCGAGGCGCTGTCGACAAGGTTCGTGGAGCACGGCCGGCCAGCGGCGCGGCCTTAGGCGTTAGCGACGAGATCGCGGTGACGGAGCGCGGGACGTTCTTCGGCTACGGCGATCTCGTCGTTGACATGCGGTCTTTCACGAGATTGCGCGAAACCTGCGAAGTACCGGTCATCTTCGACGCCACACACAGTGTTCAGCGTCCCGGCCTGGGCGCCGGCGGCTCAAGCGGCGGGACGAGGGAGTTCATTCCTCATCTCGCGATGGCTGCTGTAGCGGCAGGCGCGCAGGGGATCTTCATCGAGACCCACCCGGACCCGGACAACGCTCCGAGTGACGGGCCGAATATGTTGCCGCTCTCCGATCTCGAGCGACTTCTCGAGCGAATCGTTGGAATCTGGGAAAGGGCTCAGCCGTGAAACAGTCAGAGATCCTCGAGCGTGGGCGTCGGGTCATCCGCATGGAGAGGGAGGCGCTCGCCGAAACGGAGAAGCGACTCGGCGAAGACTTCGCGCGCGCTGTCGAGGCGCTCGCGAAATCGACCGGTCGAGCGATCGTCGCTGGAGTCGGAAAGTCCGGGCTCATCGGGAGAAAGATCGCTGCGACGCTGACCTCCACCGGCACCCCGGCAACCTTCCTTCACCCGGCAGAGAGCCTGCACGGCGACCTGGGAATCGTCGGCGCGTCCGACGTCGCAATTCTGATTTCAAAGAGCGGCGAGTCGCATGAGATGGTCGATCTTCTCGATCACCTCAAGCGCCTTGGAGTTTGCACGATCGCGATCACCGGCAACGATGGGTCGACTCTTGCCAAGCACACTGACATTCACCTGGACGGGTGGGTCAGCGAAGAAGCATGCGTCCATGATCTGGCGCCAACTACCAGCACCACGGTGGCACTGGCGCTCGGCGATGCGCTGGCGGTCGCGCTGCTCGAGCAAAAGGGGTTCAACGCCAACGATTTTGCCCGGCTCCATCCGGGCGGTGCCCTTGGCCGCAGGCTCCTGACCAAAGTGCGTGACGTAATGGTCACTGGGAAGCTCGTGCCGGCGCTTCCGGCGTCCGCGACCATGCGTGAGGCAGTGGTCCAGTTGGCGGAAAAACGCGGAATTGCCGTGATTACGGGGGAGCAAGACGACGTGCTCGGGGTTATCACTTCGGGGGACCTGACGCGTCTGATGGAGCGGGAAGAGAACGTCTTTCCGATCACGGTCACCGAGGTCATGACCGCGAAGCCGAAATTGGCTGAGGCCGACGAGCTCGCCAGCGCGGTTGTGTACCGAATGGAGCAGCACGGAATAATCTCGATGCCCGTGGTCGAGAGCGACCGCCGGCTTGTCGGCGTCGTTCATCTGCATGACCTGATGCGGGCGGGAGTGGTATGAAGCCAATGGAACTCATCGTTGCAGCAATACTGTTTGCCGCCGGCGTGCTTATCGGTTGTGACGACAAGGCGCAGCCGCCTGTGGTCGGCGGGTCGCCGCTTGTCGACTCCGCTGACCAGGTGGGATTCAAGGTTCGGTTCAAGCTGAACGATCAGGGCTTGTCACGGGCCGAGCTCGAGGCCGACACGGCCTTTTTCTTCGACGACAACACGCGGGTAGAGCTTCGCAATATCGGCCTGACGTTCTTCACTACCACCGGAGCTCGCGACGCCTATCTCACATCGCGGCGGGGAACGTACCTGAGCCGCACAGGAAACATGACCGCGCGGGACAGCGTCGTCGTCGTCACCGAGGAGGGCCGTCGCCTCGAGAGTCAGGAGCTCAAGTACGATCAGGTGGCCAATGAGATCTCGAGCGACAGCGCCTTCGTGATGACTGAGCCCGGCCGAAGCGTGGCAGGAATCGGCTTTCGATCCGATCCAAACATGCAGAACGTCCGTATCCTGAAGACGAGGAGCGGGACGACCGGCACTATCCTGCTTCCTGATCAGTGAGAACTCGCCTCACCGCGGTTCTTGGATTCGCGTGCGTTGCCGCTCCGTCGGCACTCCTGGCGCAGACGCAGCGCGAGTGCGTGCTCGACTATGAGTCGCCGACGGGAAACACACGCACTACCGCTGTCCAGCTCCCAAGCGGCAGGTACAACATTTTGCAGGGCGGTGGCGTACTGTACCGCTGCCGCGGACAGGACAATACCATCATCGCCGACAGCTCCGAGTACTTCGGCGATCAGAGTGTCCTCTATCTCATCGGACACGTCCACTATCGCGAGACGAAGGCGAACGTGGACTCCGACAAAATGACATATTACCAGCTCGAGGACCGGTTGCGCGCGGAAGGGAACGTGAATGTAGCGCTGCAGAGCGGTACCACGATGCGCGGACCAGTCGTCGACTATTACCGCTCAACTGCGTCGAGACCGCTGGCGAAGGCAGTGGCGACCGGGCATCCGACGATGAAGCTCGTCGAGCGGACCAACAGCGGGCGGCCGGCAGCGCCAGTCGACGTGGTCGCGAACCAGATCGTCTCAGAGGGAGAGAACCTCGTGTTCGCGTCGGGCGCAGTTGTGATCACACGCCCGGACGTGATAGCAAAGGGTGACTCGGCTTTTCTCGACAGCCGGCGGGAGTTCGCGCGGCTGATGCGCTCACCATCGGTCGTAAGCAAGGGAGAGAGGCCGTTCACGCTGCGTGGCGGAGTGATCGATCTGTTTTCCACCAATCGCGTTCTGCAGGAAGTGATCGCCGCCCCGGATGGTCATGCCCTCAGTCAGGATCTCGAGTTGGTTGCCGACACCGTCGATCTCAAACTGAAAGACGACAAGCTGGAGGAGGTTATCGCCTGGGGGAAAAAGCGAGCGCGAGCCATTTCGCCGGATCGCGAGATCACAGCTGATTCGATCGATGTCATCATGCCCGGGCAACGTGTGCGCGAAGTCAGAGCGGTACGCAATGCGTACGCGAGCAGCCATCCGGATACGGTTCACGTCGTCTCGACCGAGCGCGACTGGATGCGCGGGGACACCATCATCGCTCAGTTCGACAGCCTTGCAGCGAACGACACTACGACAAGGCCGCAGCCGCGGCGAATCGTGGCAACCGGGAACGCGACGTCGTTTCACCAGCTCGCCGCCGATACCCGCGTGCGCACGCTGCCCAACATCAACTACGTGAAAGGCAAAGTCATCACTGTGCTCTTCGCCAACCGGGAAGTCACGCGGGTCGAAGTGTTCGAGCAGGCGTCCGGAGTGTACATAGAGCCACTGCCTTCGGCCGTGCCGGTTACCCCGGCCGCAGGTAGCGCATCTCCCGGCGCTGGCCGCGCCACTCCGCCGGCATCGAGCGTTACTCCCGGGCGTATCCGATAATCCAGTGACGCCGTCGCAATCGTTTCCACCACGCGTGCGCGAGATCATACGGCAGCTCTCGGGTGATGAGCGCTCGATCGCCATCGCCCTCGGTGCAATTATTCACGAGGCCGACACGTCCGGCTCAGCGCCTTTCAACGCTGTGGTCATTCGGTACCGCGACGACTACCTCCGTGCGCTTCGCACCGAAGGCAGGGACGCCGAGCGCGAGGCGGGACGCCTTGGCCTCGATGAAGTGCGTAACTACTTCGCGAGCTCGATCGTTCCGCGCCTCATCGGCGACGGCGCGCTCCTGCCGCCGGCCCCAGACCCGGAGGACCCGGATGCACGACTTCGGCTCTCGGAAGCCCTATGGCGCGACGTAGGCCCCAACAAGCTCGAGGTCGCCGAAGGTTTTCTGCATGTAGGTGAGGAGGCGTCCACCGATCCGCTGCGGCAGCAGCGGCCCGCCCCGAAAGGGAGCATTCTCGAGGCTAAGGGGCTGGTGAAGTCATACCGCCGACGGGCGGTAGTCAACAATGTCGATCTCAGGCTTCAACAGGGCGAGATCGTGGGACTGCTCGGACCGAACGGAGCAGGCAAAACGACTACGTTCTACATGATCGTGGGGTTGATCGAGCCCGAGAGGGGACGCATTGTGCTCGATGACAAAGACATTACCGACATGCCGATGTATCAGCGGGCGCGTCACGGAATCGGCTATCTATCGCAGGAGCCGTCAGTCTTCCGCAAGTTATCCGTCGAGGACAACATTCTGGCGATACTGGAGACGCTGCCGCTTACGAAAGCCGAGCGGCAACGACGGCTGGAGAAGCTGCTGGACGAGCTCGGCATCAAGCGGTTGCGGAAGAACAAGGCTTACTCGCTCTCCGGGGGGGAGCGGCGGAGGCTCGAGATCACCCGTGCTCTTGTGACCGACCCGAAATTCATGATGCTCGACGAGCCGTTCGCCGGTGTTGACCCAATCGCGGTACATGACATCCAGACTATTGTCGCAGGCCTTCGGCACCGGGGAATCGGAGTTGTCATCAGCGACCACAACGTCGAGCAGACACTCGACATCGTCGACCGCGCGTATATCATGTTCGACGGTCAGGTAAAGGTTTCAGGAACAGTGCGCGATCTCGTATTCGACGACACTGTGGCCGACATCTATCTAGGCCCGACGCTGACCGCGCGTCTGCGTGACCGGTTCTCGCATTTGACCGTCGCCGGAGCAGCCTCGTGAAGCCGGGAATCAGCCAGACGACGCAGCTCCGCCAGGAGCTCAAGATCAATCCACGCCTGTACCAGGCGATGGATCTTCTCTACATGCCTTTGCTCGACCTCCAGCAGCACCTCAAGCAGGAGCTGCTTAACAATCCGTTCCTCGACCTCGTGGAAGAGGAAGAAGAGGAAGAGGAGCAGACAGAGACTGAAAACGTCGAGGAGACCGAGGAAGAGAAGCGGGGCGAGGAAATCGATTGGGAGGAGATACTGCTCGACGGCTTCGACACCGCCGGGGGGAGAAGAGAAGAGCACGAGGAGCGGGAATACTTCGAGCCGGTGACGGTCGCGACGCGCGACCTGAGCGACCACCTCCGCGATCAGGTGAGCCTGCTCGAGCTCGATCCGCGCCAGATGCTGCTCGCCGACGAGTTCATCGGCAATGTCGGCGACGATGGTTATCTGGCGTCCGCTGTCGAGGAGGTTGTTTCCTCCCTCAACGATGTCGTTACGCGTGCCGCCGAAGAGGCTGGGCGAGACACCGACGATCTTCCGCTCTATACTATAGAAGAAGCCGAGAAGATGCTGGCAACCGTGCAGAGCCTCGACCCGCCCGGAGTTGCCGCCCGCACGCTGCAGGAATGTCTGTTGCTCCAGCTCAAGGAGGCCGGCCTCCAGCAGTCGCTGCCTTATCGTCTCGTGCACGACTGCTTCGACGAGCTCATCGCTCACCGCTGGAGTGAGATCTCGAAGCGTTTCGGCATCAGCGCCGCGGACGTCCAGGGCGCAGCCGACGAGATTGCCAAGCTCGATCCAAAGCCGGGCCTGCGTTACAGCAGCGGAAGCGACAATTACATCATCCCCGATCTCATCGTCGACAAGATCGACGGCCAGTACCACGTCTTCCTGAATGACGCGAACCTGCCGCGTCTCAAGCTCAGCAAGACCTATCAGGAGATTGCGCGGGACAAGAAGAAGTTCGAAGGCGAGAACAAGGAGTTCATCTCCAACAAGCTGAACTCCGCCAACTGGATGATTCAGGCAATCGAGCAGCGGCGCCAGACGATGCTGAAGGTGATGAACTACATCGTCGACAGACAGCGTGAGTTCTTCGACAAGGGAGTGCAGCACCTGAAGCCGCTCACTCTCCGCGAGGTGGCGGAAGTGATCAACATGCACGAGTCCACGGTAAGCCGGGTGACGAACGAGAAGTTCGTGCAGACTCCCAGGGGCGTCCTGCCGCTCAAGTTCTTCTTCTCCTCCGGGCTCGCGACAACTGATGGTGAAGACGTTTCAGCGCGCGGCATCAAGGCACAGCTAGAGAAGCTGGTCCAGGAAGAGGATCCAAAACATCCGCTGACCGATCAGGCGATAGTCAATATTCTCCGCGAGAGCGGCGTTCAGATCGCGCGCCGGACTGTGGCCAAGTATCGCGATCAGCTTGGCGTTCTTTCAGCAAGGATGCGCAAGCGCGTATGACATCGGTGCGGTCGGAGACTACGCCAGTCTATACAGCTGCCCGCCGGCCGCTGGTGAGCATCCTCGTCCCCGCCAAGGACGAGGCGGAGAATCTCCCGCCATTCATGGAGCAGGCAGCAGCGGTGTTTGCGCAAAGCCCCGGCATGTACGAGGTGGTCGTTGTCGACGATGGATCGGTCGACGATACCTGGGAGGTTCTCGGGTCGCTGCAGCGCCAGTATCCGTTTCTCACGGCCGCGCGCCACCGATACAGGCGCGGAATTGCCGAAGCCCTGCGCACCGGATATCTGCACTCCCGCGGTTCGGTGCTCGTTTTTTATCCGGCGGATCTCCAGTACAAGCCGGAGGATATTCCGCGGCTCGTGGCGCCTGTGCTCGACGGCACCTCCGACATGGTCACCGGCTTCAAGGAAGGGCAGTACGAGAAGGCATTCGTATCCGGCGTCTACAATCGTCTCAGCCAGCGCCTCTTTCGCGTTCCGGTTCGCGATCTGAATTCGGTGAAGGCCTACCGAAGGGAAGTAATGGAAGCTCTTCCGGCTCGGCCGGACTGGCACCGGTACATGATCGTGATGGCCGTAGCGCAGGGATTTACGGTTTCGGAGGTTTCCGTACCGCTGTACCCTCGCTATGCGGGCAAGTCGAAGTTCGGAATCGGAAGAATTCCGATCGGCGTGCTCGACATGCTGGCGGTATGGTTCGAGCTGCGGTTTGCCAAGAAGCCGCTGCTCCTCTTCGGCATGCTCGGCGCCGCGCTGTTCGTGCTCGGTGTCCTCGTGGGAATTGCTGCTGTGCTCTGGCGAATATTTGCAGGAGAAGGCTTCCGTCCGCTGCTCAATCTGATCGAGACGTGTCTCATCCTCGGGAGCGTGCTGTTTGCTACGGGATTGATCGGAGAGCTGATCGCGGCGCAGCGCGCGGAGATGCGCGAGCTTCGCGCTCGTCTGGAGGAATTGGCGCAGGGGCGCGACACGCTGCAAAAGCCATAGCAGCGTGAACGTCCTTTTTCTGACGCACTCGTTCCCCAGAGGGTATGGGGATGCGCCGGGCTCGTTCCTGCTCCGGCTCGCTGTCGCGCTCCAGAAGCAATCAGTAAACGTCCACGTCGTTGCCCCATCGGCGGCCGGACTCTCGTCCTCGGAAGCGCTCGACGGAATCACAATCGAGCGCTTTCGCTATGCGCCACGCCGCTACGAGAAGCTCGCCTACACCGGGAACATGGCCCAGGACGTCGCATCCTCGTGGAGCGCGCGGTTCGCTCTGGTCGGGTTCCTCGGCTCGGATTTCGTTGCGGCGGTTCGCGCGCGCAGAAGCTTCGAGCCAGACGTCATTCACGCGCACTGGTGGTTTCCAAGCGGCGTGATTGGCAGCTGGCTCTCGAAAATGTCGCATCGTCCGCTCGTCACGACATTGCACGGGACTGACGTGCGTCTCGCGCGGACGGTGGCTATCAGCCGTCCGCTGTTCCGGCACGTCCTCCAGCATTCTTCCGCGGTAACGACTGTATCCAGGTGGCTCGGCGCGGAAGTCAAAGCAATGGTGCCGTCCGTTACGCCGGCAATCGCACCAATGCCGGCGGATACGGCGAGATACACTCCCGGCGGGCGGCGCGAGGATGCCCGCCTTCTTTTTATCGGTCGCTTCACGCCGCAAAAGGGTCTGGACCATCTGCTTCGCGCGCTGTCCCTCATGAAGCAACGAGCGATCCTCGACGTCGTCGGGAATGGCGGCGACAGTGCGCGGTATCGCGCTCTGGCGGACGAGCTTTCAGTCAGCGATCGCGTTGCGTGGCACGGACAGCTGAGGACCGATCAGCTCGCCGGGCTATATCGCGCGGCGACCGCACTCGTTGTCCCCTCGATCGATGAAGGACTGGGGCTAGTCGCGGTTGAGGCGCTTCTCTGCGAGACACCGGTTGTCGCATTTCAATCGGGCGGCCTGACTGACGTGATTCAGGACGGGCGCACCGGCGTGCTCGTGCCGCCGGGTGATTCAGCGGCGCTCGCATCGGCGCTCGATGACGTTATCGCCGAGCCGGAGCGGGCGCGCACGCTGGGTGCGGCGGGGAGGCTGTACGCGCTGTCGGCATTTGCGCCGGAATCGGCCGCCCAGCGCTACGCCGATATCTACAAGAAAGTAATTGACGACCAGCCGGCGTAAGCTCTTCGTCGCAGCGCAATGGATTTTCGCTGCGGCAATCGTCTGGGCAGCGGCAAATGCACTTCGAGGTCAATGGAGCGCTGCCGCAGGCAGACTTGCAACGCTTTCCCTCGACTGGACGTGGATCGCTGCGGCGACGGCAATCGTGCTGCTCACGTATGTGCTGCTGATCGACACGTGGCGCGGACTTCTGGCCGGGTGGGGAGGGTACCTGCATTTCAGCACCGCGGCGCGCATCTGGTTCATCTCGAATCTCGGGAAATATCTTCCGGGAAAAGTGTGGTCGATCGCGGCCATGAGCGTGATGGCGCGCGAGCAGGCAGTGTCGCCCGTGGCAGCCGCTGGTTCCTCGATCCTCATTCAGCTCATCACCACTGCGACAGGCATTGCCCTCGCGCTGTTCATGGGCGTGCGCGCAATCGACCAGCCGGTGCTCGCGACAATCGTCGCCGTGGCACTCGGCGCAGCAATCGCATCGCTTCCAGCCACCTTGCCTGCGCTCGCCCGCGCGGCATCTGCGCTGACAGGACGCGCGATCGAGGTGCCGCCGCTGGGGGCGGGAACACTGCTTCTCACTGTGGCCCGGTCGCTCCTGTCCTGGCTCGCTTATGGAGTGGCGTTTCAGCTCTTTGTCCGCGGAGTGCTCGGCTCGGCGGCTGGCGAGACCTCCTCGTACATCGCAGTTTATGCGGCGTCGTACATCCTCGGTTTTCTCGCGCTCTTCGCGCCGGGCGGCGTCATTGTCCGAGAGAGCGCGCTGGTTGCCGGGATGGTGCGTATGGGACTCGCAGGTCAGGCCGACGCGTTCGCGGTGGCGGTTGCGTCGCGCCTCTGGCTCACCGTCATCGAGCTGTTGCCAGGTTTCGTGTATCTGGCCCTGACGCGTCGCTCCTCCTCCAGGTAATGGTGATCGGATGAAACGCAACGCTCGCCCGGCGCGGGATGTGACATCGACGGGAGGCGCCGGCCGCAGCGACCCGAGCGAGCCGGTGGTTCCAGCCGCAAGTCTCAAAGGCCCGCCGCTCGAGACACTCTGGGCGGCAGTGACCTATGCTGTCCTGACCTTCTCCCTCGCCTGGCCCGCGCTCGCCGGAAAGTTTCTCGTCGGCGGGAACAGCGACCAGTACATCGCGGGTTATGCCTTCCGGGAATTCGCTGCGAGCACGCTGCGAGCTACCGGAGAGTTTCCTTTGTGGAATCCGTACCTGTTCGGAGGAATGCCATTCGTCGCGGCGATGCATGGCGACATCTTCTATCCGACGTTTCTGCTCCGGATGATCCTGCCCACTGACGTCGCCATGACGTGGGGGTTCGTCATTCACGTTTTTCTCGCCGGCCTCTTCACGTTCCTGTTCCTGCGCGCGTGTGGCTTCGGTTTTTTTGGATCGCTGTTCGGCGGAGTCGCGTACATGATGGGGGGCCAGGTCGCGTCTCTTGTTTCTCCGGGACACGACGGAAAGCTGTTCGTCAGCGCGCTGTTCCCGCTCACGCTTCTTATGCTGCTCCGCGGAATCCGCGACGGAAAGCGATGGAGCTGGGGCGCGCTGGCTCTCGTGATCGGTCTCGTAGTGCTCAGTCCGCATCCGCAGCTGCTTCAATACCTGCTGCTGGCCTCGGGCGCATTTGCGCTTTTTCTGGCGATCTCCGGGTGGAGAAGGGAAGAGCTGACCTCGCGGGAAGCAGCTATGCGCCTCGGCTTCGCTCTGGGCGCAGTCGTGATTGGCGGGCTCATGGGGGCAATCCAATATCTTCCGCTTCGCGAGTATGTCCCCTGGTCGCCACGAGCCGGCGGTTTGCCTGACTACACCGTCGCAACTTCGTACGCATGGCCGACGAGCGAGCTCTTCAACGCGTACCTCCCTCAATTCACCGGAATACTCAGAAACTACTGGGGCGAGAGCGGTATCCACTTCCACAGCGACTACGTCGGGGTCGCGGTCCTGTTGATGGCCGGCGCTGCATTCTCGAGTCTCAGGACCGACCCTCGCCGGCGTCTGATCCTGTTCTTCACCGGGACGGTGATCATCGCCACACTCTGGGCGATGGGCTCACACACGCCGTTCTATCGCATCCCGTACGCTCTCGTGCCCGGAACGAAATTCTTTCGCGCACCGAATTCGGTTTTCTTCGTTGGCTCGCTTGGAATCGGTGTGCTGGCCGCGGCGGGAGTCGATCATGTCATCGATCGCGTCGTGGGCAGGAGATATCTGTATGCGTGGCTCGGGTTCGGGGCATTCATCGCTGTTCTCGCCTCAGCAGGCATCTTGACGTCAATCGCCGAGAGCCTTGCTCACGAGCAGACGCTGGACCGTGCGATCGCAAACTCGCTCGACCTGATGCTCGGAGCGTGGCGATCGTTCGGCTTCGTCGTCGCAACGGTTGCACTCGTGCTCCTCACACAGCGCGGGAAGATTCCGCTCAGGGCAGGTGGCTGGGCGCTATCGGCATTGGCCGCGGTGGATCTCTGGACGATCCTCCGGTATTACTGGGTGTTTTCACCCGCCGCCGCGCAGCTGTTCGCGTCCGACCCGACGCTCGACGCCCTGAAACGAGAAACCCAGCCGGGCAGGGTGATTGCCGTTCCTCTCGCTGCGATCGGAAATCGCGATCCCATCCTGGAGGGCGATGCCCTGATGGTCCACCGGATTCGAAACGTGCTCGGATATCACGGAAATCAGCTCGGCAGGTACAATGCGCTGCTGGATAAGGACCAGGGATATCGTCAGATAGTAAATCCCAATGTGTGGCAGCTCCTGAACGCGCGATTCCTCCTCACAAACGCGGAGAATCCGGAGCAGCTGTTCCCGGGAGCCACGCCGGTTGCGGGGCCGGCACAGGATGCGGCCGGTATCACACTGTATCTCTACAGACTGCCCGGTGACAATCCATACGCCTGGGTAGTCCCAATCATCGTGAAGGCTCCGGACGACGCAGTACTTGGAACCGTTCTCGACCGTCGCTTCGACGTGCGACGCGCCGCGCTGTTCGACACGGCGGCCGCCGTCACGGGCATCGAGAACGTCACCGCGTTGCCGGAGCCTCTTGCGGTGAAGGCGTCGGTAACGCGCTACGCTCCGGGCAGCGTCGGCATCCGTCTCGATTCGCCGGCTCCGCGCGGATCTGCTCTCGTAGTGAGCGAAAACTTTTACCCGGGGTGGCAGGCAACCGTCGCCGGAAAGCCCGTGCCGACCGGACGCGCCGATTTCTCGCTGATCGGTGTCCAACTACCCGAGGGAGCAACGGAGGTCAACTTGTCTTTTGCAAGCGCTGCATATCAACACGGGAAGGTGATCACGCTGATCGCCCTTGCCGCCGCAGTTCTTCTGACTGGTGTCGGCGCAGTCGCGCAGCGGAGAGCGATTGCCTGAGAAAGCGCTCGTAATCGTTCCGACGTACAACGAGCGGGACAATGTCCCGCAAATTGTTCCGGAAATTCTCTCGCAGGATCCGTCGCTGGACGTTCTTATCGTCGACGACGGATCTCCCGACGGAACGGGTGCGGTAGCCGATGAAATGGCGGCGGCTGACCCGCGCGTTCATGTGATTCATCGGCAGGGAAAGCTCGGCCTCGGCACTGCGTATATCGCGGGCTTCAAGTGGGCGCTCGCGCGCGACTACGCTTTTATCTTCGAGATGGACGCTGACTTTTCGCATCCCCCCGAGCGCATTCCCGATTTCCTTCGCGCCATTCAGAATGCGGACCTCGTGCTTGGCTCGAGGTATCTGAACGGCGAAGTGAACGTCGTCAACTGGCCAATGAGCAGGCTGTTCCTCAGCTATTCCGCGAACATCTACGCGCGAGGAGTCACGGGCCTGCCTGTCTTCGACGCCACGGGTGGCTTCAAGTGCTTTCGCCGGGTTGTGCTGGAGTCGATCAATCTCGATGACGTCCGCTCGAACGGGTACGCGTTTCAGATCGAGATGAGCTTCCGCGCCTGGCGGAAGGGCTTTCGAATTGTCGAGATTCCGATTGTCTTCTTCGATCGCACGAAGGGCTCGAGCAAAATGTCGAAGAAAATCGTGAGAGAGGCAGTATGGATGGTCTGGCGGCTTCGATTGTGGGGCCTGCTGAGAAGGGTGTGACGAGCGCCGGCAGGTCCTTCTATAAGATGAGTGGCTCGGGCAACGATTTCGTCTTTTTTGACATAGACGCCGAGCCGGCTGGTGATCTCGAGACGCCTGAGGCAATTCAGGCGATTTGCGCCAGGGGAACGGGCGTCGGCGCGGATGGCCTCGTATTCTTCAGCCGCCCGCAGGACGATGTGGTGGACATCCGCTACTACAACAGTGACGGCTCCAGCGGGGAGCTCTGCGGAAACGCCACGCTTTGCTCGGTGCGACTGGCGAAGATCCTCGGCAGCTCAGCGGACAGCTTCACGATCCACACCGATGCGGGGGACGTCGACGCGCGGCTTGTGGATGGTCTGCCTGAAATCGATCTCGAGGGTGTCGTTGACGTGACACCTGACTTCTCGCCAATTCCGCCCGCTGGCTCCGAGCAGAGACTGGGCTACGCCATGGTCGGCGTTCCTCACGTCGTTATCGAAGTACCCGACGTTTCGGCGGTCGACATTGTTGGGCGAGGCCGTGAGGTCCGTACCCACCGATCGCTGGCCATGGGCGCCAACGTAAATTTCGTGGCTCGTGACACCGGTGACGGAAAAGAGTGGTCGATTCGCACCTATGAGCGAGGCGTGGAGGGCGAGACCCTCGCGTGCGGGACCGGCGCTGTGGCCGCTGCCGTCCTGCTGACGGCTTGGGGAAGGGCTTCGGAGCCTGTAGGCTTGGTGACGAAATCCGGGCGGACCTTGTCGGTTCGGCTCAGGAAAGTTGGAGCTGGATGGAATCCCTCTTTGCGCGGTGCGGCCGATCTCGTCTTTACGGGCCGGCTGGAGCCCGTCCGCTAACATGCCTCGTGATGTGCATCAGCTTAGCTTCGAAAGGCGTTTAGGGACAAGAGGATACGCCGCGTGCACCCCTAGAGGAGAAGAGAGTTTCTCCACATTTCCTGTGGTTGCGGAGTTTACATAACATATATTATACGTTGTTCCTTTCACCCATGGGCAGGTCGCTCGAGGCTTGACCTCCTAGCCCTTCTGCTGCGCTGCCACGGGCGTCGCCGGGGCCGCCAGCATCTCGCCGAGCCGCACGCGAGCCTCTCCCGCCACCGTGCCTTTCGAGTCTGCCGCGAGCACAGACCAGATCCGCTTCGCATCCTCCTTCCGGCCGCCGAGCAGATATGCGTTTGCCGCGAGCGACTCGTAGCGCTGCCGGTCCTGGTCAAACCGCGCCTTCTTAGCCGCGGCCTGGTACTCGGCCGCAGCTTCGACGAATCTGCGAAGCTGCTCGTAACCGGCCGCCAACAAAACGTGTCCGGACGCAGCGAACTCCTCGGATGATTCCAGCTTTGGGATGGCCTGCTTCAGAATTGTGATGCCTTCCTGGTACTTGCCTTGATCGTACTCGAGCTGAGCAAGGGTCAGGACGGCCTGCTTCGCCGCCGGCGTCCCGTCGTACCGGGTGATCATCTTCCTAAGGTCAGACTCCGCGAGCGGCAGGTTTCCAGCGGCCATCGACTGTTCCGCCGCATAATATGCCCGCTCGGCTCGCTCCCCTTTGAGGTTCTCAGACCGGGTGTAAAACCAGAAGCCTCCGACGAGCACGGCGATGGCAACGACTGCTCCGGTTACTGCTTTGCTGTGGAGCTCCAACCAGTCGGACATCATTTCGAAACGATTATCGGAAGTTGCGCGAGGTCGGTGCGGCGAAGTCATGTATTGAGGGATTCGTGTGAGTATCGAGCTGTAGACGAACGTCTGAAAGTGCCCCCGGGGTGACTCGAACACCCGGCCAACGGTTTAGGAATTTGTTTTAAACCGTTTCTAATGTGAAACAATCTTTCGCTTTTGGGCAATTCTCCGAGGGAAATTAACGGGTGAACGGCACTCCTGCATCGGCCTGTTTTTCAAATTTGTTCAGACCTTTTCAGCCGAATTTGTCCAGAATTTGTCCAAGGCGTTTCCTTTTTCGGCCGATGAAATGCTGGTATGTCGGTCGCTGGCGTAGTTCCGATGTGTAGTCCGCGGCCGGAAGTTCGCACGCGCTCGCCCTCTCTCTCTCTTGCTTTCTTTAGCCTCAAGTAGGTGCAGCTAACCGACACACCAACATTCGCTGCGTCTAACGGCCCCGGTCTTAAGGACTTACGGTCATGTCGGTTGCAGTTTGAACCGTCACGAACCGCCATAACCGACATTTTGCCGTGAACAGTCCGGTTACGCCCCCCTACGAAAACGAACGCCCCCACATCGTCGCGACATGCCAGACCAAGTAGAACACTGCGCCAGCGATTAACAGGCGAAACTGCCAACGGCTGTATTTCGCGGTCGCAGCCGAGTTTGTTTCGGCCGCCTGACGCACGCCGTCCGCAGCAGCCTCAATGAGCTGTGGGTGATTCGGAAGGCCGGGATGCTTACCCTCTTGTATCTGAAGCAGAGCAACGTTGGCGCGCATCGTTGCGTTCATCCATTGGATGTATTTACACCCGCAGAAGAAACTTGCGCCGTAACACAGAACGGCTGCAGCAAGCGGAATTTGCGCGAGTTGAAAACGCGCTTCCTGTGTCTGCCGCACGACAAGCCCAATTGCAGCGGCAGCGATGGCAAGCAGAAAATATGCGTATTTCGCTTGGCTCTCGGTCAGGCGCGAATGAAGACTGTGGGCGCCGGATTCGTTCACATGATTCGCCTTTTCATTGTCTCGGCGTTCACCGCTTTGACGGCGTGCGCGTAGTCGCTGACTAGCGTTTCGAGAATTTCGCGCAGTTCGTCAGTAGGCTCAATTTCACCGCGCAGCAACAGCGCCGCCTCAGTCTCCGAGATGCCCGCCGCAACGGCGATGGCAAACGTACTTGTGAATCCGGCAGTAACAACGGCGGCGAGGCGACCGAACTTCGATGCGACGATACTATGCTCAGGCATTTCTGTCACTATCCATGTTGAAAGGGTCGTCTGGCATGTCGGCGTTTTGCCTTTCAGGCCAGAGGTACGGGCCTCTGCCTTCCCCCGGCAATTAAGGCTGTAAGACAACTTCCGCGGCCAAGCCAAGACTCGCGACGGCAATGTCACGCGCACCGCCCGTCAGTTCATGTGCTTGCTTTGACAGTCGTGCAAGCGTTTGATGCGCTGGGTTAGTAGCGTCGAATCGTGGAATCGGAAGATGTCGCAACGTGAGGGGAGACACCGCAGTGAAATTGGCGAAGCGTTCCAAGAGGCGCTGCAATGCAGGAGAATTGATCATTCCTGCCAAATAGTAAGCCTCCTCCTCCACAACGGTTCGATAGAAAATCACTTTGTGGTCGGGAACGGGCATCACGGTCCGCCCAAGAGATGGATCCCAGATTTCTCGGAGAACTGCGGCAGCCGGCGGAATCGCGATTTCATTCACACAGACCAGAAACCCACCCGGCTCGAAATGGCGAACCCCGGCCAAATGCCACCACAGTTGCGCTGTTGCCACAAACTGAAAATATCTCGGGCGGTCAATGAGCCGCTCTCTAAACTGTGCGAGATATGCATGTGTTGCCCGGTACGGCCCGGTCATTTCTGCCTGCGTTAGCGGCCGAGAGCGAGTTGCGACATCATGGGCAAGAATCACGTATTGGCTGGGCTCAACGCTGAAGGGACCGACGTCTCGTCCTCTCACGGCTGGAACGACGAGGTCGGCATCGACGGCGCCGATTTGGGGGCCGCGCGCAATTACGGCTTGGTCTCGTCCCGCACTGGGAATGTTCTCCACCCTAATTTTTCGTTGCCGATCAACCCTCCCGCGCAAAGTTACAAAGAATATCCCGTTCGCCCCACGAGTATGAAACCCAACACCAAACGTGTAGGTCGAAGGCTGCCCACGAAGTGGAACCTCGCCGGGCCGCCACCACGCCAACGGAGAGGCGTCGTACGTACTGATGGGCGTCCACGCAACGTCCTCCCCTCGCACAGTGCTTCTCCGGACAATGTCCCACTGTCCGTCTGTAATCTGAGTTCCTCCAACCGCCCGGACCCAACGCGAACCCGGAACTGGGAACTGATGAACTTGGTCGCGCCGTAGCACGACAACTATCGGCGAGTTGCTTGCCTCAGGACTAAAAGGCTGGACCTCCGAGAAATCCATAACTTCGACCGGCCGGAAGCGAACGTCTATGACACGTCGCGCGGTTGCTTCGCGTGCACTGCTTATGTGAAATAGTCGAAACGCGCGGTTAGCTGGGTCGCCTGTGATTACTGACTTTGGAAGCACGTAAGCGAGAACACCGTTGGGGGCCAAGTAACGCTCAATAGCGGTCGCGGTGACGAGCACGGCGATGTCGGAAGTTTGCAAGGAGCGAGTTTCGACAACTCCGGGCATTTGCGGAGTCCGATGAATTCCATAATCCTTCCAAATCGGTTCCGCCTTCCGACGCCATGCTTCTGGCAAACGAGTCCAGGTCAACCACGGTGGATTCCCTACGACCACATCGAAACGGCCCAAAGAAAGCGGCGCGAATCGATTTTCGATAATCTCGGCCCATACCTCATCGACGCCACGTGCATGAAGCTCGAGAAGACGAGAATACAGGACGCGGAGAACGGCCTCAGCATTTTCCCACTCGCTGACCGATTGGGTGACTGGCGTTAGGCCAGCAAGTCCGAACTCAGCAGTCAAAGTTTGTACAAATTCGTCCTCAGGCAGCGCGATTCTGATTGATTGTCGAAGGAGCGTAGCCAGCTGAGAGATTTTGGCCTGAGTTTGGAATTCGACCGGCACCGCAAATGGCTGTTCTAGACTCGTCAAGAATTCAAGATACCGGCGACCGGAAAGCGCATCGTCTCTCACGAAATCCGCCTGCAATGGAGGTTCAGCAGGCAACAGCACCGAATCAGCGAGCCACACGGGCAAAAACAAATCGCCAACGCTGGCTAAGTCAGCAAGCGCGATTAGATAGTTCATCCTTGCGGCGATCACCGCAACTGGATTGATGTCTATGCCGACGACATCATTCAAAACCGCTTGTACTTCAGCCTGAGTTGGATTGGGAGTCGTGGAGCGCAGCGATTGAAGGCGACTCGTTATGACTGGCGTGAGAAATGTCCCTGTCCCGCAGGTGCAATCGAGCACTCTACCCGCAGCGAGCGCAGCGCCGTTACGACTCGCAGCGTCTAGTGTGGCCTGCGCGAGCCAGCTAGGCGTTAAGAATTCACCAAGCGAGCGCCGTAGCTCGCGCGGCGTAAGTCCTTGATACAGGTCACGTAGCAAGTCAGTCGTCGGCGCTGCGCCATACGCGATACGTGGAAAAGCAAAGTTGCCTAACGCTGCGCATAGATCACGTATTCCATCGAGAAAGGCAACCCGAGTAGCGAGGTTCTCCGTGTACCAAGAGAAAACGTCGCCTTCAAGGAGGTTTCCAATGTTTATCGTGCTCGGAATCCGCCCTTGCTCAAGCCTGACGAGCATGTCGGCTATTTGACCGTCATCGAGCGTTGGCCAGTGTGACGGCTGGGACTCCGACTCTTGGCCCGAAATGGCCAAGATTTCCGCGGCAACCAAGCGAACGCCTAATGCGAAATACGAGTGTAGCGCGAACAGATGCTCACCTAATAAGGCATCTGTCGTCGTACCGTAAGCGGCCCGCAAGGCCGTTATCGCTGGGCCGTCGCCATCATCTAGAGTGCCGTACGCAACTTCGAGCGACCGGCGCCATTCCCGAAAGAACGTATCCACACGGTCGCCCGCAGCGCGGTTATGCACGACCTCCAGCATCTGACTCAGCAGGCGACGAGCGACTTCGGAACCGGGGCCAAACGCTTCGACAAGGCCCGCGCCGGTGACAGCCGCCTTTGGATTCGAACCCACAATTTGCAGAAACCGGCGACACGCGGCAGTCGAGTTAGTGCGCCAAATGAATTGATCCGCGGCATACGTGGACGGCGCTCCGAATAAATCCAGGCTAGGCTGTACGCCCTCGTCGCGCACCAAGAATCCCCACGTTGCGCCGTCGCACACAACCGCCGAGAACATCTCGGTTGTTCCGATGCGGTCTCTTTCCGATTCGAGATACTGGAGTGCCTGTTCGGCTGCGTGTTCTTTTTTTGCAGGCGTATCCATTCGCCACTCGTATTCGACGACAACGCCGCCGTAGGCAGTGTCAAGCCTGCCTCCTGCGCTTCTGCGTTCAGACCGTATTTGCGTCAGCGAAAACCCGTAAAGGTCTCTGAGCGCCCTATCAATTACTGGCTCGACAAGCAGTCGCAGCTCGGTTTCGTTGGTGCGTTGCCGCACTGCCGTCTCCATCGCCTCGAATACTGCCTCGGCGTGTCTTGTCAGCTCGGCTTCAATTGGTGGCATTCAGAGGCAAGTAGTTCGAGATAGTCCCTTCGCCGAACTCAGACGAGGCGCAACGCGCGACGAAAGCCACACGCCGCGCTCGCAGTTTCCCGCGGACAGAAGTTTGGCCCTGCAACGGAGTGTGGCAAGGCCAATCTCAAACAGGACGCATCGTTTTCGTGCAGTTCCCTACTCTCTTGCGGCGCCCGGTCGATTCACTTTACCCGAGTTTGTGTCCTTGCGTTACGGCACGAATCACGGTGGCATTCAGTTTCAATTCGCGAACTCCGTAGCCAGTTGCATCCGGGTACAAGTTCCCGCTCGTCCTCGGTTATGGGGCCGTCCCAGTTGGTAGTTTTGCGTCGGTGTCGGTGCGTCGAAGCCACTTCATAACCTCCTCGTCGGGATGCGCTAAGAATTCCTCACCGCCAGAAATGTGTACGCCAGCGGAAACTCTGTCGCCAATCAACGGACGCAGCGGTTGTCTCGCGAGCGCATCGCGTAAGTTCTCGGCATTCTTTTCGAAGCTCGACCTTTCAAACAGAAAATTCGCGCTGTCTCCGGGAGGCAGTCGGTGTGGTAGCTGTGGCGCGAGCGGTGGTAACGGCGGAATCTGAATAAACCGTCCGCGTCCCATAAAGCCGACCTTCCACAATACCCCCTGAATCACCACATCGCGAAATCCATCGTTGACGACGCGGATGCTCAAGTACTGCGGCGCCGGACTGGTCGGAAGGCCGACGATCAAAATGCTTCCATAGGTCACGCGCACGCTCAGCGACGGGCGATTCTGTGTGCGAGCAAGCCACAGAGCGACCGCGACGGCACTGACCGTTCCGATCGCAGCAAACCACGTCCCCAAGAGCATCAAGATGTCGTACGTCGATTCTTGCACCGTGACGACCTACGCGCCGCTCACGCTTGCCAGACGCAGCTCCGTCGTTTTCTCGACGAGCGCCCGCCGCCGGTGCACGGGTGTCTTTTTGTAGTAGAGCATCCTCGTTGTAATCTGCGCGTGCCCGGCTTCGTATTGAACATCTTGAATCGGCTCGCCCGCATCAGCGCGGAGAGTCACCAGGCGGTGGCGGAGGTCATGCTGACGGAATCCTTGCTGCACCCCGGCCCGCTTTGCGGCACTCGCAAAGGGACGGCGAAGCGTCTTTATGCGCCGCTCGAGCAATCCGGCAACCGTCGATTTGCCCCATTGTCTGGTGCCATTCACGATGATTTGCCGCTCATTAGTCCGTAGTAACTCCACTTGGCGCCGGTCCGGCTCGATCTCGGCGCGCCGCGCCAGTTCTACGGGGTCGATGGCAACGGCGAGCGAGTCAGCGAGGGTCGGCATTGTCGCTCGCGCTTATGTCGGTTGGCCCACCGTTATGTCGGTTGAATTATCGACCGACATAAGACGGACAATGCCGAGGAAACGGCCCAACTCCCGGTGCTATTTGTCCAACCGGCTCAAAAGCGGAACATGATCGCTGTAAGTCGTTGAGTGACAGTGCCCCCGGGGTGACTCGAACACCCGGCCAACGGTTTAGGAAACCGCTGCTCTATCCACCTGAGCTACGGGGGCGAGGTTGCACTACAACAACTTAGCTAATTGGCCCTCGCGGTTTCCATCGCTTTGTTTGCCGTTTGTTTGCCGTTGAGCCTCTGAGCGACCGCGCGGGGCCGGTCCGTTGAGTCGATGATGTTGGTCAGACATATCACGTGTCTTCCATCCGGAGCCTGCGGCGACCCTTAACTCTGGGGGGGCTTCGATAGTCTGCCTGACCCTGCGAAGTATGTTCTCAACCAATGCCACAAGGAGTGGCTCGGATCCACTGGCACGACACTCGTTCATGCCTAAACGCACTCTTTTGAGTTGACCAGCGATATTCTTGAACGGCTGGGGCAACCCCGCGCCTCAACTCGCGGAGCGCCCCGTAAAGCCCGTCGTCAAGCCGGATCAGCCGTAAGACGAGTGTGCGACGATTGTCGCGACGCCTGTCTTGACGGTTGTCAGTACACCGTTAGATATAGACGGTGTGTAGCGCATGCGTAGAACGTGTGTACTACACAGAGGGTGGAGCGCCCGGGGATCGAACCCGGCCTGTAGATCCTATGAAGGGACCCAGGGTTACCAAACGCGCCCCCCGCTTTGTTTCATCTGCGGCCCGGAGCAACACGCCTCCGGGCCGTACTTTTTTTGTACCTGAGTCGAGTTTGGGCGAGTTCGTGCTTTCACGCAAGGGGCGAAATATTCGCTCACACTTTTTAGGACTCACGCCTGGCAAGCGTGTGCTCTTGACCATCGGTCTATAGGTTCGATTCTGACCGTTTTTCCCTCTATAAAGCCGTAAGGAGCAACGGATTTTCGAAACCGACTAACCATCGGTTCAATTCCGGTTTTGCAAAACAAATTCGCCTAAAGTGTTTGCGAAAATAGTTTGCTAAGGTGGTTTTTCGCGCGAAAACACCCAATGAATTCCTGAAGCCCGTTCTGACGCCCGCGGCGAGCAGTACCTCAGTCGGGTGGCGAGGTCGTCTCGGAGCGCGCGTTTACGCTGGCACCTCATCTGAAGGTGGTTCGGGCATTGTGCAGGCAAGTAGAAACTTCTCACCTAGCACTGTAATGTGGACGTCCAGGGTACGCGGACGGCCGGACCGGGCAATGAATCGCTGAATCTTTTTGTTTTTGTCGGCGAAGCTGGAGCCGTCGTCGTCGTCAAGCGGAAGTCGTTCAACCAGGCCGAATGAAATCAGCGTATCAACTCCCTGCTCGACTTCGGTCTGGGGCAGACTTGGATCGTTGAGTCTCTCGTGAATTAGCGTCAGCTGTGAAAGCTGCGGCGTGAGGCGTCTGAATGGGCGGTTGTAGCCGATCGCAGCAATGGCCTCAAGGACTCGTGCGTCGAGCGGAGTCAGGCTTGAGAGAATCTGAATATAGATCGGACGCACTTTCCCCGGCGTCTGTCCGTTGGCTGCATTGGCCAGCAACGCGGCCCACTTCTCCGCGAGCATCTCGTCCTCCTCCAGCCCACCGTGCTCGAGGAGTGGGAGAAGAATCTTTGGCGGCACTTCAACGGGTTCGGCCCGCGCGGCCTGAAGGCCTGCTATTGCACGCTCCGCCAGTTTCCTTCGGCGATCGATCAAAAACCCGGGAACGATTGAATGCCCTATTCCGTCTGCGAGCGGGCCGACAATTCGCAAGAAAATCTTTGCTGCCGTCGGAGTAAGACGATAGGCCGCGATCGCTAATCCGACGCCCTCGGGGGTTATGGGGCTCACACCCCGAAGATAGTTACGCGGAGCCTTTGGGGTAATTCGGCCCTTGCGTTGCGATCCAGGCATCTATTCTGACACGCGCCTTTCGTGCGGCTTCGCTTCGATCTTCTCCCCACACCTCGGGGAACGGGGCCGGCAGCTCCGCTATTGCTCCGTCAGCGTCTTCGCGTGTGAGCTGCACGATCGTCGCCGCATGGGTGAACTGACCAGCAGGCGGGTCGATTTCTTCCACCTCAATCGCGTACGAAAACTTTGGCGAGGTCATGGTTTTTTTATTGATTGCACCGTGCGCTTTTGCTCTATGGCAATGGCTCGACCTTGAGGACGTCGTTGTCGAAGTGCCGGATCAACCCGCATTTGGCGCAAGTAAGAATTAGGACCTGCACCGTTTCGACTGGCATCGTGTTAAGACTTGCATTCATTGGCCGAACGGCCGGCCGCGCGGTACTTCCGCACGCCGGGCAAACATTCTTGACGCCAGCTCGCTCCAATGCGGCTGCCGTTTGCGCGGCGGTGAACTTCGGGGGCTTGTAATCCTTCACGGCGTCTCCCGATCGTTGAGCGGTTGAACGTGCGTACTCCTTGCGTTCTTCGCTAGTCATTTTGTCGAGGATCGTAAATCATCCTGCGTCCTTGATTCCGTGCTTGAGGTTGTATCGCTCAATTGCGCGGTCGATCGCTTCTTTGGCTGAAGTGCCGTTGGAAACCGGATAATAGAGCGGCGGCTGTCCTGGTCCGCGGGTGCGGCAGTAATGCACCATGTAGTGCTCGCCGTTTGTGTGAAGCGTCAACTTGTGAGCGGAGAGGAAGCGGAACCGATCAGCATCGGACGGCACGCAATAAAGCTACGGAACACCGAAAATGTTTGCCGGTCAGTGCCTGCCAATACGGTCAAATAGGGTCATTGAAAGCCAACGCCGCACTATGAAAATGCGTCTTCATAGTACGGCGGGTTTGGTTCAGGAAACCGGTGCTCTATCCACCTGAGCTACGGGGGCGCTTTGAGAAACCTGTTGGAAACTATACAGTTACCGTTTGAAGTTGAACCTGTATGACTGAGTAGTTCTTTGCCCTGTGCCGACGCGCTACGCCGCTTCGTGCTCCCACAGCGTGTATTCTGTGTTATCGATGTAGGGCACGCCTTCCATCATCGGAAATTTCCAGATTGACGATACACCCGGAGTAATGATCGACCTAGTGATATTCTTCGCTCACATAGCGCAACGGTTTTGGATACGCCGAGCGACTATTGTGTGGCTGGAGATTGGAATTGGCATCCTCGGTTCCCTCCTTCTATTAACAGGGGACCACGCCTCGCGCACGACTTGGATTCTCCTAGGGCTGCTGATGACGCCCCCCTGGGGTGGTTGCCTAGTGACTGAGGATTGCCGCTGTACGGCTATTGCGCGTGGGGGTGGACGGTGTAAGAACGCCGTCGTGCGCGGCGCGCATTGCCGATTTCACTCGGCGCACCCTGAGGACCGGGCACGTGTGAAAGCGATGGGGAAACGTGGGGGCATATCGAAAGCCTACGGTGCGCTCCCATCCGCGCCCTCGATTGCGGACGTGGTCGACGTGGACGTGCTCGATCTGGAGACGCCCGCCGGTGCTCGTGCGTTGCTGGCCGGTGCGTTACGTCAGCTCGCGCGCTTGCCGCTCGACGTGCGCGTGGCGAACGCGCTCGCCCAAGTGTGCACGGCGCAACGCGCCATCATCGAATCGAGCGACCTTGTGCGGCGTCTTGACGCGTTGGAAGCGGCGACGGTGCGCCGCGCGGGGTGAGATGGTCGCGGCTACTTGCCACGGTGGGAGATTGCGCGGGCCGGCCGGAAAGCCGAGCTTGATTCGCGCGAGAAGGCAAAGACAGGCGAGAAGGCAAAGACTGTGCATTGGTCGCTCGATTATTACGATCTCGAGGGCTAGTTTGGGCGCGAGGTCGCGCGCGAAGAGCTTTCTCAGATGCTGGGAGCCCAATCGCGTTCAGCCAGATGAATGGCCCCGAGTGATCTTGGGGTCAGCCTGAGCTGCGCTTGCAGCAGTCCGTTAGATAACAACAACCATCATGGAGGGTAGCGTGATGCGCTTCCGTGTAGCAACACTGTTGCTCAGTTTCCTCAGCATCGAGGCATCCGCGCAACCCGGCTGGGGTAAGTTCGAAGGAGCGCTACAGACTGAATGGCTGTCGAACGGGCGAGATATGAAACTTCTTGCGGCGTTTGCGTACGTGGATCAGGCTAGTATGCGGTGGGCGGCGCCGACGGGTTCGATCGTAAATGGCGCCTCGATTCCCCAACCGTTTTGGTCATTCATCGGCGGGCCATTCGAAGGCAAGTATCGCAACGCCTCGGTGGTTCATGATGTCGCCTGTGATCGGCGTGACAAACCGTGGAAGGATGTTCATCGCATGTTCTACAATGCCTCCCGTTTGGGCGGCGTTGGGTTGGTCTCGGGAAAAGTCATGTACTTCGCGGTCTATCACTGGGGGCCGCGCTGGAAGCGACAACGCCGACAGGACGAACTGGATTCCGTAACGCTCGTGGCGCTCCTCCAGGAGGTGCAGCCGCCAACTCGAGCAGTTTCGTCAGATGCTGACTTTCTACGGGGCCGTGAGTTCATCAGGCGACATCCCGATATCTCACTCTCTCGGATTGAAGAGCTGACGAGCGCCGAATTGCTACGGACTGTCCCAAGAGTGCCTCCACCCCTTCGAATAGATCTCGATCGCGATGTCGAGCCGATTCCTGCGAGAGCCTCGAGCGGAAAGGATTCCCTGCCTCCAATGTTTGATTCGCTTGCGGGCGATCTCGCAATATTCGGCGTCGCGCTCGATACCGATGATCGCTTGGTTTCGAGTACGGCGGTGACGACGCTCGAAGCCGCACAACGCCCGTTAGGCACGCGTTCTGACGCTTCGCGCGAATCGGCCGCACGTCACAGACGTCATGGCCGCTACTTGATGTGAACCGCATCACCGCGTAACGTCACCTCGATGACACAGAACTCTCTGTACTACGGCGACAACCTTGACGTGAATCGGCCGCACGTCTCGGACGAATCGGTCGATCTGGTCTACCTCGGCCCTCCCTTCAACTCCAGCGCTAACTGCTAATCAGCCCTAACAGTTTCCATCGGAGTCTTTGCCGTTACTTTGCCGTTGAACCTCTGAGCGACAGCGCGTGACACATGAACAGAGAAATGCTCGACCAACTGAAACAAATGGCGAAGGATGGGCTTCCACGAACCCGGCTGGTACTGATCGCATGGGGCCGCGTCCTCAAAGCGGAACCGATCACCGGCGACGAGTATCCCGAGGACACCCGGAAAACCTTGGTCGCGGTTGTTGATTCGTCGGAACACCCGACCTCTCCGATCGCTGATCGGCATCGTCGCACGCTAGACGTGGCTGCCGAATTTAGCTATCGGTAAATCACGAGGTTGGCCACCTCGGAGCCTTTGGGTGTCCCGCGCTCTGCCAGATAACATCGAACATTGGGTAAAGTGCTTCGCGCACAGTATCTGGATTCGCGACGTTGATGACTACCAGCGGCAACACTATTTCTGAAACGTTGATAGGTTCGCCATGATCATAGCTCCGAACGCCAAGGATTTGAGCATTGCGAACACCTTTTACCGCAAGGCCGAGCGCGTATGGTGCAACGACATCGAGTCGCGTAGCAAGCAACTCCACGGATTTGGGAAACCAATCCAACGCATTCCGGAGCATGTATTCACCGGCGAGCTGGGTCGACTGGGCTTCCTTTCTTACGTAGCCGCTGTCGTAGCCTTCGAGCCCACCGAATCGGAAAAGCTGCGTATATGACCTAATGTGCGTGTCGGGTTGGTGGTAACCCATAAGCCCATCCGAATTGTAACGGCCGTTGCCCCCGCTTGATCCAGGCGGGAAAAGACGTGGAAGCAACTCCTGATAACGTCCGCTCAGATCCAGCATTACGTCAAGCCGACCGAGCGGTAGTACGTGAAAGAAGGCTGGTGACCCAGTATAGAGCCAACCGGCCACGTCGCCGGTCTCGGTTCGGGCGAGGCGCTTCGCCCGAAACATCTCGGCGGCTTCCGACCAAACCGAATGCTCATTGAACATCGAGCGCAGCTCGTTGATGGCTGGTTGATACTTCCCGCTCTCTGAGCGTCGCCAAAACTTATTGCTCTTTTCGAGCGTTACCATGTGCGGGCCTGCGAACCCTTGCGGGATTCCAAGCACCAGAAGTGGATCGCCACCAGCAGGGTTTGCGACTTCTTGTAGCTTGGCCACACCCCCGATTGCTGGGCTCACAGCATCGTTGAGCATTGAAATCAGCCTCGCTTCCTCCGCTGCAAAGCGTAGCTGGGGAATTCCGATTATCTCTTGCGGTAGACCGGTGTTCTGTCCTTCAGAGTCCTTTGCTTCTCGAATCCCGTATACGATCACGCCACCCGCAGTATTTGCTAGCGCAGTGGCGTCTGCGAGGAACTCCATCCGTTCTTTTGTTGAATTCCCCGGCAGTTCGAGCTTGTAGTCTAATAGCCGGGACTCGCCGACCTGATTCTCGTGGAGCGATGCCAAGTCCACTGGTTCAATAGCTCCAACCAGCTTGCCCCGAAGTCTCACTGGGGGCTCATTTCCGATATCGACCTTTTTCGCACCAGTAACGCAGTTTCACCGGGCCTGACTTCGCGTGCATCAAAGCGCTCACTTCGTTGCAGATGTCGCGATTGTATATCTCGCTCTCCCCAGCATCGAAGGTGGCCACATGCACCCTTAGCGAGTCGTTCACAACGCTGTTGCGATATAGCGTGTACGTTTGGCTCGAACTACTGCAAGTAAGCGACATAGCGGCTGCCAGCAACATGCTCAACCGCCGCGCACTCACCGCGATTGTGATCAAGTCAAGCGCGTGACAAGTAGGCGTCTGCGCATTCTTTCGCCCACTGCACGATTTCTTCGTCGTTGTCATCTGGCGTGCCAGCCCGTTCGCCGGGAATAGTGCTCCCGTCAATTGTGACGCGCCATGTTGCGTTGCTCACCCGCGCAACGTCCGGTGGAACTACAGAGGCGACGCCCCCGGAGTGGCACTCAGCATGGAGTAAGTGATCCCGGTATCTAATCATTCTGATTTGGTGAAGCATGACTCGACCTCCAAAACTTTGCCGTAGACTTTCCCGGTCGGTGTGCGCCAATGCTGCCAAATATGGTCCGTGAAAGCCAACGCCGCACTATGAAAATGCGTCTTCATAGTACGGCGGGTTTGGTTTAGGAAACCGCTGCTCTATCCACCTGAGCTATGGGGGCAGCGTTGACCTACAACAACTCAGCTAATCAGCCCTCGCGCTTTCCATCGTGTTCGTTGCCTTTATTTGACGTTAAAGCTTTGAGCGACCGCAAGACGGGTCCGCCAAGCCAATGATGTTGTAACGGTCAAACATATCACCCTGCCTACGGCAATAATCGATCTTAGTGCTCGCCGTTCGTTGTGCGGTGTCAGCTTGCGCGTTGCGAGGAACCGAAAGCGCCGCGGTCGGATGGTACAACTACCTCAACGACGCGCTCGTGCCTCTTTGAGCCTACGTCGGTATTCGGGGTTGTCCACGTCGAGAAGCACTGCTGCCGAATACGATGCCTGAGCGTCGGCCCATCTATGAAGCAACATCATGAGCGAGCCCAGCGCGGCGTGATACTTGGCAACAGAACCATCGTACAGGATCGCCTTCTGAAAGGTTTGCTCTGCCTTCGCCCACTCGTGGGTACCGACATAGCCTTGGGCTTCTTCGAACGCTATGACTCCTGCTTGGCGGTCGGCCTCAGACCGTGGCGCTCCGATAGTGGATTGCGCGATGCTCGGTGACAATGGTTCTTCGGCATCCATCGGTGTGGTTGGCCGAACCGTCGCCTTTGGATCTGGAGTTGTCGATGGTTGTTCAGAACCCGAAACGGGCTTTGTGACTTTTGAAATCTTACGATTACTATCCTCAGCGCGCGTTTCGTCTTGCGAGATCGGTCGCGCAGTTTCCGTTATCGGTAAAGCTGCAGCTCGTTCACCCTGCACGCCAAGAATAGAGAAAGTGAAAAGGTAGTCGTTCGTAAATCCTTCAATTTGCAATGGGAGCAGTAGTTTTACGCTCTTTCCGGTATATCGTTCTCGGAGGTCCGACAGAATCGCCTCTCGATTCGCAGAAACCATTGGCGGACGGGGGAGAAAAGGAGATGTGTGCCACCCACCGTAAGCGCCTGAGGAGTACGTAACGTTCGAAGTAGGAACGACGATGTCGGTAACAAAGCCCTTTGCTACTACGACAGTGGGCGGTTGCGAACTGTTTCGATCCACATACTTGACGCCGGAGTGTAGTACTCGCCCGCTTTCTCCAGCCGGATCAACGATCGCAGCGTCATCCCACACAATCCGGATAGAGTGAAGAGTCTTGTTCTCGAGCCGGAATGCAAAACCATCGGTGATGGGTGCGAGCGTAATTCGCACCAACGAATCATCGAACGTGAATTTTGTCTTACCACTGTCGGAAATCACGGCCAAATGCTCACGCCCATAACGTTGTTGGGCCGTTGCTGGCCGTTGAACTGACATAAGTCTTAAGGAGTAATCAGGCCGTTCGGGAATCAGCGAGGCGCACCCTGCGGACAAAGCGAACGCAGCGAAGGGCGCAGAACGAAGGGCTAAGCGCGAGAACGTCAATGCTAGCCAGCGGATGGCGACGACTTTTCTCGACCACATCGGGGGCACTCTGGAGTTCGTGGCGGAGGCCTAATATTGCCACTGCCAATATTGGCGCCCCGGGCGCGGGGCCGCTACTCGCGCGCATTCTTTGCGGGTCACGGCGGGCCACTGGGTCAAATGCATTTCCCTAAGTGCCAACGCCGCACTATGAAACAGCGCCTTCAAAGTAAGGCGGGTTTGGTTTAGGAAACCGCTGCTCTATCCACCTGAGCTACGGGACGAAGCGGGCTGCGGTGAATTCTAACCAATTTTCAAAACGGAACGATCCCGGTTGCGTCGATCTATCGGACAGCGAAAGGAGCTTTGAGGTCGTCCAGTGACGATAGCTCCTCGACCGTCGAAACTTCAGCTCCATCGGGTCCCTGACGAACCACGCGCGAGAACTCATCCAGATTCTTCTGCTCTCCGGAGGCGGCGACTTCAACGCTTCCGTCGGGATGGTTCGCCACCCACCCCGCGACACCGAGTCTTCGCGCATGAACGCGGACGAACCATCGGAACCCGACTCCCTGCACGCGACCGCGAAGGCGGAGGCGTATCGATGGCACGTGCCTACCCTCTGTTTCGCAGCAGAGACGCGAATGCCGCAACGATGGCCGCCTCGGGCGGGCTGCCTCTGAACTGGTGAAGCGACAGCTCACCGGATCGGATCCTTCGAGCGATTTCGACGAGCGCTGCGGCAACTTCATCTTCGCGCAGATGTGTGGACGTGTCAGCCGGTGCATGCCGACCCGCATCCCAGTTCGTCGTAGACCACGCCGCGTGCGCTTCCGCCGCTTCAGGTACGGGCGCGCCGAGTGAAGCAAGTCCACTCCAATCGTAGGATTGCCAGTCACCCTCCGCCCAGCCTTCGCTATCCGTCTCCCCCAAGTGCTGATTCGCAACGCTGCCTGCCGCCTTCGCGGAGTTCGGATGTACTGCCAGCGGCACGTCAGGTTCAAGCAGAAACTCATCGATAGACGGCAGATCATCCACGAAGCGATCGATCGACGGCAGGCTTTCCGACGAATCGAACGCAAAACCTTCCGTCGCAAGCGCGTCCGAAGATTCGAGGAAATCCGCAAAATCGGTCTCGTCTGCGGGAGCCTCGGCGGCCATGTGCGGCGTCGCGCCACGCCCCGGATCCGGCTTCGCGAATGGCGGATGCAGTCTCTGGCGGTGCTCGCTCTGTCCCGGCGATGTCGGCATCTCCGTCAGCTCTCCCAGCTGTGCTTGCCGACCAGTGGCACAAACCGCACCGGCGCGAGATCCTTTTGCTCGAGCTGGCCGTCCCTGCGAGTGAAGAGCTGCAGCACCTGCTCATCGCGCCCGCCGAGCGGAATGAGAAGTCGTCCACCCTCCCCCAGCTGCTCGATGTACGCCGGCGGAACTACCGGGGCTGCAGCTCCGACGAGTATCGCGTCGTACGGCGCGAACTGCGGCCATCCGAGCGTGCCGTCGCCCAGCATGAACGAGACATTCGTTATGCCAACCTGCTGCAGCACCTCGCGCGCACGCTCGAGCAGCGGAGCAATTCGCTCTATGCTGAATACCTGCGACGCAAGCTTGCCGAGCAGCGCGGTCTGGTACCCCGAGCCGGTGCCGATCTCGAGAACACGCTCGCTGCCCGTCAGCTCGAGAACCTCGAGATAACGGGCATGAATGGAGGGCTGCGAGATCGTCTGCCCGCTGCCGATTGGAAGCGCCGAATCCTCGTAAGCGCGATGCCGCACGGCACTCGGCACAAAGACGTGCCGCGGGATCTCGTCGATCGCATGCAGAACCGCGAGGTCGCGAATCCCCTGATCCTGCAGCACCGAAACGAGTCGCCGCCGCGCGCCACGATACTCCTGTGCCTCTATAGCTCCTGCCACCAGTTCTCCGGCGACTCCAGCATCGCGTGGTGTGTGACGTCGAGGTGCAATGGCGTCACTGAAATGTAGCCTTCCTCTACAGCGCGGAAGTCGGAGTCCTCATGTCCCGACCATTCGATCGACCCGCCGCCGATCCAGAAGATTGGCCGGCCCCACGGATCCTGCATCTTCGTGATCGAATCGGAATAGACCCGCCGGCCGAGCCTGGTAAGCTTGACGCCTTTGATCTGCTCTCCATGCACCGGCGGAAGATTGATGTTCAAAAGAGTGTTAGGCGGGAACGCACGCAAATTGAAAATGTGTCGCAGCAGCCGGGTGAGCGGCTCGATCTGATTGTTGAGCATGCTCGTGTCGGCGCGCAGATCGCCGCCCGCGAACGAGATAGCTATGGACGGAATCCCGATGGAGATGCCCTCCATCGCTGCAGCGACCGTGCCCGAGTAAAGCACATCTTCGCCCATGTTCTGGCCGTGATTGATGCCGCTCAGAATGAAATCCGGCCGCTCTTCCATCAGCGCTTCGACCGCGAGCATCACGCAGTCCGTGGGAGTGCCGTCCACCTGCCAGCGCTTCTCTTCCCTGAGAATCGGTCTGACCGGATGGTGAAGCGTCAGGGAATGGCTTGTAGCGCTCTGCTCCCGGTCAGGCGCGACAACGGTTACATCACCGAGTGGCTCAGCCGCTGCCACGAGGCATGCGAGGCCGTGCGCGAGTATTCCATCATCATTCGTGCAGAGTACTCGCATCAGACCTCGTCGGGGTGCGAGAGCGGACGCTTCACTCCGCGCCGGAATGCTCCTGCGCGGTGCTTCCAGAGCACTCCGATCACGAGCATCGCGTCGCGGAATTCGCGGAAATAACTCGCCGAGCCGTAGATCGTGGAGATTGGAACGTTGGTGATGCTGAAGCCTGCGTGAGCCGCGCGAATGATGAAATCGGTCTCGAATTCATACCGGTCGCCCTCGGCGTGCACGGCTGACAACACCTCACGCCTGATTCCTCTATAGCCCGACTGGCTGTCCCGGACCGCGCCGCCCGAGACCATCCGAGTTGCCGCACTCGACATGAAATTCGCGATGCGGCGGTGGCGAGGGACGTGCTCGCCCGACAGGTCGCGCGTTCCAATGGCGATGTGAGAAACGTCGAGTGCTTTGAGAATCGATGGGGCGAATGCCGGGTCGTGCTGGCCATCGGAGTCGATGGTCAGCACAGCGCGGCAATCAGTCTCCAAAGCTGCCGCGAAGGCAGCTCGAAGCGCGGCTCCCTTTCCGCGATTCTCCGGAAAGTCGATCGTCTCATCGCAGATATAACGCAGCAATGCGGCGGTGCCATCCGCTGAGCCGTCGTTGACTCCGATGATCGACGCACGCGGCAACGCCTCACGGAGACCCTTGATGACAGGTCCTACGGTCTTCTCCGCGTTGAACGCCGGAACGATGACTGCGATCGGCTCGATCATTCGATTTCCGGTTCTCCGTCAATTGCCG
This sequence comes from Gemmatimonadaceae bacterium, assembly GCA_035633115.1. NCBI lineage: Bacteria > Pseudomonadati > Gemmatimonadota > Gemmatimonadia > Gemmatimonadales > Gemmatimonadaceae > Gemmatimonadaceae bacterium. The sequence continues at coordinate 480,381 of DASQFN010000047.1, forward strand.
CCAGTATCGCTTCCAGATCGGATTCCATGGACTCCACCGTCTGCGAGTCGAGTGCCGCGCGCGCCACAGAGCGCAATTCGCCGCTTTTTCTGTACTCGTCGATCTTCTGGCGGGCGCCGTCGATCGTGTATTTCTCGGTGTACAGCAGCTGGCGAACGAGCATTATCAGCTCGATCTCCCGCCGCTGGTAGACGCGGTTTCCCGAGCGATTCTTTGCGGGGTGCAGAAATCGGAACTGACTCTCCCAGTATCGAAGCACATGCGGTTTGAGATCGGTGAGATTGCAGACGTCACCCATCGAAAAGAATTCGCGGACCGGCTCGGCAGATGGCATCAGTCGCTCTCCGATCTCAGCTCACGCGTCATCAGCGATCCGATCGCATCGCGCGGAGGATGGCCCTCGAACAACACACGGTAAACGGCATCGACAATCGGCATTTCCACTCCCTCCCGCGCTGCGAGTGCGCGCGCGCTTCGTGTTGTAATCACACCTTCGGCAACCGTCTCCTTCCCGGCAAGCACTTCCTCGAGCGAGGCGCCTCGACCCATCTCCACTCCAACACTCCGGTTCCGGCTCAGGGTCCCGGTACACGTGAGAACCAGATCGCCCATCCCCGCCAGCCCGGCCAGCGTTGTGGCTTCCGCGCCGAGACGAGTTCCGAGTCGTGTCATCTCGGCGAGGCCGCGGGTGATCAACGCCGCTCGCGCGTTGAAGCCCAGGCCCAATCCTTCAGCGATACCCGTCGCGACAGCCATGACGTTTTTCAGAGCACCGCCTATCTCCACGCCCGTCACGTCACTGTGCGTGTACGCCCGGAAATCAGTGGCGCTGAAGGTTTGCTGCGCGAATCTCGCGGCTTCAGCATCGGCGGACGCGACAACCACGGCTGTCGGTTGTCGATTCGCAACCTCCACTGCGAAGCTCGGGCCCGAAAGTGCAACGACTGTCGAGTCCGCGACTTCGGCAGAAATCACGTCTGTCATGAGGGCCAGCGACTCTGCCTCGATGCCCTTCGATGCGACTACGATCGGCACGCGCGCCGGGAACGCATCACGGGCGCTGCGCACGATAGGACGTAATACGTGTGACGGAGTCGCAACTGTCACGAGCTCAGCGCCGTCTACTGCATCCGCCACGTCAGCCCAGGCCGTCACGTCTGCGCTCAGCTTGTGTCCGCTCAGAAAGCGACGATTCTCGTGGGACCGGTTTATCGTCTCGACGACGTCCCACTCGTACGCCCATAGCCGGACGGGATGGCCATTCCGAGCGAGCAGGTCGGCAAGCGCGGTTCCCCAGGCCCCAGCACCGAGCACGGCGCATCGAGTCACCTCGCGGGTGCCTCGACCTTACGTCCGAAACGCGGCTCCTCGCCGCGTCTGAGCCGCCCGATGTTCGCCCGGTGCGTCCAGACAACGAAAAACATCATCGCGAAGCTGACGATGAACAGCGGTGCTCGTGGTCCGGCCCAGAGGCACAACGCAATGGGGAGCGCGATGGCAGCGGCGAGCGAAGCAACGCTCACGATTCGTGTCAGTATGAGAGCCGCGGCGAAAACAAGAAGTGAGATCAGCGTGGGCAGCCACGCCAGTCCGAAAAAAACTCCACCTGCGGTGGCTACTCCCTTCCCGCCGCCCTTGCCCCGGAGGAAAATCGGCCGCACGTGTCCAGTCACGGCAGCGAGTCCGAAAGCAATCGCCCAGAGCTCGGGGTTCGACGTGGTCACAACCTTCGGGAGCAAAAGAACCGGCAGCAACCCCTTCAGCGTGTCACCAAGGTAGACCAGCCCGCCAACTCGCGGTCCGAGAACTCTCAGCGCGTTCGTTGCTCCGAGATTGCCCGAGCCATGTTCCCGCAGATCGATTCCACGCGCCTTGCCCGCGAGATACGCGAACGGCACCGAGCCCGCGAGGTACGAGAGGAGAACCCCGAGAAGCGGATGCACTTACGCGGATTTCCTCCGCATTACCACGCGAAGAGGATTTCCCGTGAATCCCCACGCCTCGCGAAAGCCGTTGTGCAGGTAGCGGATGTAATGCTCCTGCACGAGGTCGGGGTTGTTTCCAAAGACAGCGATCGTCGGCGGGGCCGTCTCGACCTGTGTCGCGTAATTGAGTTTCACTTCACGCCCTGACGCCTGGGGCGGCTGCTTCCGGGCAACAAGCGCCTCGAGCGTCGTGTTGACCTGCGAGGTTGTGATGCGCTTCTTCCGCTCGGCGTCGACATCGAGAATCACGCTCAGCAGCTTGGCGACACGCTGTCCGGAAAGCGCCGAGAGGAAGATGAAAGGAACGAATTTCAGAAATGGAGCTTTCGCCTCGCATTCGCGCTCGAAATCCCTCGCCGAGTTCGTCTCCTTTTCGGCGAGGTCCCACTTGTTGACGACAATGATGAGCGCCCTCCCGGTTTCCCACGCGAGAGCCGCAATCTTCAGATCCTGATTGTGCAGCCCCTCGGTCGCGTCGATCACGAGCAGGCAGATGTCGGCACGATCTATCGCGCGACGCGATCGCAGGGCCGAGTAAAACTCGATCCCGTCATCCACCCGCGACTGGCGGCGAAGTCCCGCCGTGTCGACGAAGATCATTCGGCGTCCGTGGTAGTTGAGCGGAGTGTCGATTGCATCCCTGGTCGTTCCGGCGATCTCGGAGACAACCAGGCGCTCCTCTCCGAGAATGCGGTTTACGAGGGATGATTTTCCGACATTCGGGCGACCTATGACGGCAACGCGCAGCGCATCCTCTTCCTCCGCGGGACTTTCCGGAATCGCTGCGGCGATGACATCGAGCAAGTCGCCCGAGTTCTTACCGTTCACGGCAGAGACCGGCAAAGGGTCTCCCGCGCCGAGCTCATAGAACTCGTAGTAGTCGGTGCTCGCCGGATCGTCCACCTTGTTCGCGACGAGTAGCCATGCCTTGCGCGATTCGCGAAGCAGATGGAGAACTCGTGTGTCACTCGGATGCAGGCCTGCCTTTGCGTCGACCACCATCAGCAGAAGGTCCGCCTCGCCTATCGCCTCGAGCACCTGGCGCTTGATCTCGACGTCCATCGGAATGTGCGGATCGTCGGTTAGGCCGCCGGTATCGACCAGCCAGAACTTCCGCCGGTTCCACTCTGCGAGAGCGAAATGGCGGTCCCGCGTCGTTCCCGCTTCTTCGCTCACTATTGCGCTGTGATCGCCCACGATGCGGTTGAACAATGCCGATTTGCCGACGTTCGGCCTGCCGATGATCGCTACCACGGGAACGTTCATGCCGCCACCGCCTGCGCTTCGGCCAAGAGAACGTCGATGAAGTCGTACGACGGGTAAACCGGCATCGGCAGCGACCGACGCAGCTCCTCGAAGACGACATCGTCGAGAAAGATTCCGTCGTCGTTGATCGTTTCCGCGGGAATGAGTGCGATCGAGAGATCGTGACGATCAGCCAGCGCACCGCGGATGTCGGCACCCACGAGAAGTCCAGCCGTTGTGATCGTCGGCCCAAACAGCGAATTCTCGGCGACGATCACCTCGAAAGCAGCGCCTGTCGCGTTCTGCAGCTGCGCTATGAGCTCGGGCATAAGAGCGGCCATTCCCTTCCCCGTCACCACTCCAATGCGCCTGCCATCCATTCGTGGCAGATCATCGACGCCGGCGGCGACCCTCGAGCGGAGCGAGGCGACCGCCCCGATGCCGTTCTCGATCTGCGAGAAATCTCCATAGTGATCAGCCGGTGGCAGCTCGCGCTCGGCCAGCAGATACAGCTCGTCCGAGCCGTAGACCCAGTTTTCTCCGCGCTCTCGCTGAGCTCGCTCGCTCCACCGCGCAACCCTTTCCAGGAGCTGACGGGCTGCAGCCGCATCCATGGGCTTGCCGGTGTAAAGATGAGAGAACTGCGTGATGCCCACGGGAACTACTGCCGCAGAGATAACCGCGTCTCCGAGCTTCCATAGATCGCTCAGGGATTCCTCGAGTACATCTGCGTCATTCAAGCCGGGAACGACAACCATCTGGCAGTGAAACTGAATGCCACCCTCGGCGAGGCGGGTCAGCTGCTCAACTATGTTGGGTACACGAGGATTGTTGAGAAGGACCTTCCGTGCCTCCCAGTTCGTCGCATGAACCGATACGTAGAGGGGAGACAGGCGATACTCGAGGATTCGCGCGATGTCCCGCTCCTTCACATTCGACAGCGTGGCGAAATTGCCGTACGTGAACGACAGCCGGTAGTCGTCGTCGCGGATGTAGAGGTTTCGGCGAAGTCCGACAGGAAGGCCTTCGATGAAGCAGAACTCGCATCGGTTGGCGCAGCGTCGCACCGTGGGCGGCTCGAGAGTGACACCGAGCTGCTCGCCCTCTGGCCGCTGGATCTCGTAGACGATTTCGTCGCCGTCGGGTTGCCTCGCTTCGACGAGAAGCTCGTCGTCGGCGGTCAGAAACTCCCAGTCCAGAAAGTCGTGCAGGTCGCGGCCGTTCACCGAGATCAGCTCCGTTCCGACTTCGATACCGAGCTCGTCGGCGATACTGTCCGGCAGGACGCGGGCGACTTTAACCATAGCTAAAGTAATTTAGAGATATAGCCGCCGAACACAAGGAATTGCCTAATGTTAGCTCGCTACACAGGCGAGCTCGCTGCGAGAGATTCAAGGAGTCGCCGGGCCTGCTCCGCGTTGAATCCCGGGACCTTGGAGATGGCCTCTTCGCTGGCCTCGCGAACACCCTGAATGCTCCCGAACTCCTGGAGCAGGCGTCGCCGCTTCACCGGCCCGATTCCCGGCACCTTCAGGAGTTCCGACGTGAGCGTCCGCATGGTGCGCCGCTTCCGGTTGTAGGTCACAGCGAAACGGTGCGCCTCGTCGCGGATCTGCTGGAGAAGGCGAAGCGCCGTCGATCGGCGCGACATTCGGATGGGCGTCTCCCGTCCCCAGACGTAGACGTCTTCCTCACGCTTTGCAAGGCTGATGAGCGGCCTGTCCCCGAGCGCCAGCGACTCCAGCGCCTCGTGTGCGGCCGAGAGCTGCCCCTTGCCGCCGTCGACGATTATCAGATCAGGGAGCGGCTTTTCATCGGCCTGGCGCCGCTGGAAGTAGCGCGTCACCACTTCCCGCATTGACGCGAAGTCGTCGCTACCCTCCACGGTCTTCACGCGGAATTTCCGGTATTCGCCACGCTTCGGCCGGCTGTTCTCGAACCATACGCCTGCGCCTACTGTGTCGGTTCCCTGGGTGGTCGAGATGTCGAAGCACACCATCGTTCGCGGGAGGCGCTGGAGCCCCAGCTCCCGGCCGAGCTCGTACACCGGGTCGCCTGCGACGGTCGCGCCCTCGATGGTCGCGGCCCGCAGCTCCTCCAGCAGATGACGGGCGTTCTGCTGCGCCAGGTCCACCAGCTCGCGGCGTGATCCACGCTGCGGAATGAGAATCTTCGTGCCGGATAGCGACTCCTCCAGGAGCTCGCGATCGCCGAAGTCAAACGGCACGAGCAGCTGGCGTGCGCGTTCATGCAATGCGACATAACTGCCCGCGAGATACGCCAGCAGAATTGCGGAATCCTCCTCTCCTTCGACGTTGACGAGGAACCTGTGCTCACGGGAGAGGAGCTTTCCGTTGCGCACGCGGAGCAGGACTGCGCAGGCGTCGTCTCCGTCGCGCGCGAAGCCGATCACGTCGCGATCACCGCCTTCGACCTCGAGAACTACTGTGGGCTCCTCCATCTGATCTAGGTGTTGAAGCGCGTCACGAAGCTCCGCTGCCCTTTCGAAGTCGAGTGAGCTCGACGCAGCCTCCATCCGCTCCTTGACGCGGCGCATCACCTCGTCGGGACGACCATCGAGGAACAGAACGACCTCCTCGATCATCGAGCGGTATTCCATCTGGCTCTGCGCGAGGATGCACGGCGCTTTGCAGCGATGGATGTAGTAGTCGAGGCAGGGCCGGTCAGGCATCTCGCGCGGCATGTCGTAGTTGCACGATCTGACGGTGAAGATCCGCTTGACGACGTTCAGGGCGCGCCGCATGGCGCCCACGTCGGTGTAGGGACCGAAGTAGCGCGCACCGTCGTTCTGCAGCCGGCGTGTCACGTATACGCGGGGGAACGCCTCCTGGACCGTGACCTTGATGTACGGATACGACTTGTCGTCGCGCAGCGAGATATTGAATCTCGGCCTGTACTCCTTGATGAGATTCGCCTCGAGGATCAGCGCGTGCGCCTCGCTTGGCACTACGATCGTCTCTACGTCGACGATTTTTCCGACGAGGTGGCGTGTCTTGGGACTCTCTTCGTGGTCGGCGCCGAAGTAGCTCCGCACGCGGGACCTGAGGCTCTTTGCCTTCCCGACGTACAGAATCTGCCCGTCCCCGCTTTTCCAGAGATAGACTCCGGGTCCGTCGGGCAGGTGAGGCAGCTTCGATGCGACTTTGTCGGGGACGGTGATCATCACCTAATTATACCTGCACCTTCGACGCTGGTTCGAATCGGACGAGGAAGCGACCACGCCGCTTCGCATCCGACAAGAAGTGGCCCGAGATGCGTTAAGTTCGACGACGCAGCCGAGCGGTGAGTGCCTGCGCCTCGGGAACCTTTAGCAGCGCGGTGATCAACAAGTAAGTCATACCGTAGGCGGCAAGTATGAGCAGGCCGATGAGCACCGTGTGTGTTCCGTACAGCGTCAGCTTCGCGCCCCACGCGACCAACGCCGAGACGATTGCCGCCGCCCAGATGCGAAGCGTGAACCCCGCGGGCAGGCTAGTCGGTCCGATTCGCTGCGTGAGTGCCCGCCTCAGAAGATAGAACTCGACGCACGCCGCAATGCCTCCTGCTGCGGTGAGTCCGGCAGCGCCCAGTCGGGGATCCAGACCGAGCCAACCCGGCAGGCGGAGAGCGCCAACGTACCCCAGCACGATCGCCAACGCGACACGAAGTACCGCAAATCGAAGCGGGGTGCGCGTATCCCGAAGAGCGTAAAACGTCGACGAGTACAGCCTTCCCCACGTTGACGGCAGCAAACCGATCGCCGCGCCTGCGAGAATCTGCCAGACCCACACACTGTCCGCGCGTGTGAATCGTCCGGACTCGAACAATACCGCGGCAATCACATCGCCGAGGGCGAGGAACGCGATCGCCGAGGGTACGATGAAAAAGGCAATTCGCTCGAGGCCGCCGTCGAGGCGGCCGCGCAGATATGATGCGACCTCCTGCGGTGTTCCCGTCGCGCTGGACATCACCGGCAGCTCCGCAGCCGACACAGCCATCCCGAACAGGCTCACCGGCAGCACGTAGAGAACCTGCGAATACGCAACGACCGCGACCGATCCTGCCGGTAGCCAGCTGGCGATGAGCTCGTCCACAAAAGCGCTTATCTGAACGACGCCGCGGCTGATGAAGGCTGGGACAAAATTGCGGATGACGGAGCGCGCGCTGACCGTGTTTGTCCCGAGATTGAGCCGAACGCCACGCGCGTACTTCAACACGAACGGGAATTGCACGCCGAATTGCAGAGCACTTCCAACCACCGAAGCCCATGCGACAATCTCTGCAAGACGCACTTGCGGTGTTCCACTGCCGAAACCAATCAGCGCCGCGATCATCGTCAGATTCCACGCAACGGGCGCAGTGTAGCTGACGAAGAATTTTCGATGGCTGTTGAGAATTCCGAGGCACCACGCGGACAGCACGAGGAGCCCGGCGCCGGGAAACAGAATCCTCGTCAGCTGGATCGTCAGCTCCCGGCGCTCGCCGGTGAACCCGCCGGCGACGAGTGTCACGAGCAGCGGCGCGAACAGCACTCCAAGCAGAACAATCACGGCCGAGACAAGAGCCAGCACCGCAGCTACGACGCCTGCAAGCCTGTCCGACTCTTCCTTCTTCTTTTGCGCCAGCAGACCGGCGTATTCGGGAATAAATGACGCCGAGAGCACGCCTTCACCGAACAGGTTCTGCAGCAGGTTCGGAATTCTTATCGCAGCGTTAAGGGCATCCGCAGCCAGCGAGGAGCCGAAGTAATGCGCGAAGAACTTGTTGCGAATGAGGCCGGCGATGCGGCTGAGGAAAATCCCGCCACCGACAAGGAACGAGGCTCGGCGGGAGCCGTCCTGACTCATACCAGCGTCGCTACGTGATCTCTCACTTCGGGCATCACCGAGTCGAAGAGCTCATCGCCGTACCTCGCCATTAGGGGAATGCCGTTGAGTATCCGCTCCTGAGGAACGCCGAACGGATAAAGCGAAGCTCGGGCGGCGGCGATCTCGTGCAGTGCAGAGCTCCCTTCCCGCTTCACCGCCGCCGTATAGCGCCGCTCCAGGCGCTCGACTCTATGAAGCAGGTTGCGGCGAAGCCCTTCGAGAACCCGAGGCGAAACAAGAAGATCGTCATGACGCTCGGCGAGACGCGCTACTTGCTCTTCGACCGTCCTGCGAAGATCGACGAGTGACGCTCTCAGTTCATGCGGAAGAGACTGCGCGGCCAGTCTGGTCTCGACCGCGTGAGGATCGCTGAAGTCGGCCGGCGACAAGCTGTGGCGCTCGAGAATTTTGTGGATGCGGGGCTCCACCACCATGCCCGACCATCGCGGAAGGATGAGCGGGAGCTCCGAGCCGAGTGCTGCGGCAACGGCCCCAACTTGCGCAAAGTATGCGATCTCAGCCGGTCCCCCGAGGTAGGCGACCGTCGGAAGAATGTGGCGCTCGACAATCGGCCGAAGCAGCACGTTGGGTGAGAGGCTCTCCAGCGCGCTGTCGCTCGAGACGTGTGCCGGGTTGCCGAGTGATACACGCGCCCGTCGCCCGTCAGTCGCCGAGAAGACCAGCGACCGGCCGCGCACTGTCTGGACCTGCGGAGAAAATCCGGCGGACTTGATTTCACTGTCGCGTGCAACAAGCGCCGCCTCGACCTCCTTTCCGTGCTGCAATGCCCGCTGCAGCAGCGGACGCGCGCGTTCTCGCACCGAGTCGTGCGATGAATCCAGCACAGCTATTCCACGAGGAGTCAGCACCTCACGAAGCAGCTTGACGAACGAGCTGCCTATTGTCTCACCGGGCTTGTAGGCGCGCGCGATGACGTCGAGTACGCCAGCGTGCGGCGCGGATCCGGCTGCGCGGCGCAGAGCCTCCAGCTGCGACGTCGCGTCGCCGAGTGGAACGAGCGCCATTGGCAAACCGGGGTCGTCGCGGCCCGCGAGCTCGATTCGCTGTGCACCGTCAGGAGTGACCATGACGGTCGATCGAGCCTCGTCGAAATCGGAGTCGTCGGTCGCCGCCCAGAAAACAGGCGCGACTGGCCGGCCTGTCGTCGCCTGAAGAGCGTTGGCAAACTCGAGCGCGGAAAGTGCCTTCCACCAGGTGTAGAGCGGGCCTCCAAACAAACCCGGCTGCTGCCCGCACGTGACCACGAATCCGTCGCGTTGTGCGGCAGCCAGACGGTCGGCCGCCGGCCCGCTCGGTTCGAGGGCACCCTCGAGCGCCGTGAGCCACTCGGGCGACTCCATCGACCTGATCACCGCGTCGGCGCGCGCTCTCCAGCCGTCGCTGCCGCGCGGAGGCGCAGTGTACCACGCGGCATCGAGCGACCCATCCAACGCAGCACGCGTGAGCTTCTTTCCCGCAAGCGGCGTGGAGATTACGCGGAGCGTCAACTGCGGCTCGCGAAGAGAATGACGCGCGGTGACGCTTCGGTGAGCCATTCGCCGCCATAGTCACCGAATGCTGTCTCGATGCGGAACCCTGCACGTTCCATCATTTCCTCGAGCTCACGGCGTGTGAAGAGTCGGACGCGCTCCACGAACTCGCGCCCCTCGCTCTCGAGAGAAATGTGCTTTACCACGAAGCGACCTCCGTCCGTGATCTCGCGCCTCTGCGCCACAACCCGCCCGCCGATGCTCCGCTCATCATGTGGCACGAGCTGCTCCCGCACCCGCTCGGCGTTGAGATAATCGAGAACGAATGTGCCTCGAGGTGCGATGACCCGCGCGAGATCCCGAATAACCAGCTCGTGCTCCTGATCGGTCTCGAAGTAGCCGAAGCTGGTGAAGAGATTGACCACCAGATCGAACGCCGAGTCGCGGTAAGGAAGCGCCCGGACGTCCCCGCGGACGAGTCTGGCGGGCGTGTCATTGCGTCGCGCAATTCGGAGCAGGACTTCCGAGAGGTCGATCCCCGACGTCCACCACTGCTTTCCGAGATACCTGGCGTGGCGTCCGGACCCGCACGCCAGGTCGAGAACCTTGCGCACCGGGCGGGTCCCCACAGTTCGAGCAATGAGACCCACGGCGCGCTCCGCCTCCGCTTCGTTGCGGTGCGGATACAGCGCGACGTAATCCTCGCCGAACCATTCCTCGAACCATTCGGAATCCCGTGTGCCGCTCACTTGTGATACGGTTCTCCCCGCACGATGGTGCCCGCCCGGTACAGCTGCTCGGCGAGGACGAGCCGCGCCAGCTCGTGAGCGAGCGTCCATGGTGCCAGCGACAAGCGAACGGACGATTTGGCGAGCACCTCCTCCGAAAGACCGAAGGCTCCGCCGATGACGAACGCCAGATCCCGGTCCCGGTCCCGCTCGGTGCGCAGCCATTCGGCGAAGCGCTCCGATGTATAGCTGACACCGGAAGCATCGCATGCGACAAGACGCGATGCACCGGCGCGCTCGGCGAGTCGATCTCCCTCCTTCTGCCGGACGATTCGAGGCGTAAGGGACGCTGACCGCTCCTCTTTCACCTCTTGAACGTCGAGCGGCCAGTACCGCGCCGCCCGAGTCTCGTAATCATGGATGGCCGCCGAGAGAACGGCATTTCGCGGTTTCCCGACGACCGCGACAGTCAATCGCATCAGGCGTAAATGCCCCGAAGCCTGTGAACAGTCGCAACGCGGTTGATCGCGAGCATGTATGCCGCAGTGCGCATGTTGACCTGGTGCTGGCTCGACAGCGTGAGAACGGCCTGAAAGCTCTGTATCATGATGTCGCGAAGCCGGTCGTTTACAAGCTGCTCGGTCCAGAAATAGCCGCCGCGATTCTGCACCCACTCGAAGTACGAGACCGTCACACCGCCGGCGTTGGCGAGAATGTCGGGAATGACAAACACCCCATTCTCCTCCAGGATGGAGTCGGCAGCGGCGGTCGTTGGTCCATTGGCGCCCTCGCAGATTATTCTCGCGCGGACGTCGCGGGCGTTCTTCGTAGTGATCACGTTCTCGAGGGCTGCCGGTACCAGCACGTCCACGTCGAGTGTGAGAAGGTCCGCGGCGCTGATCAGGTCCCCTTTCGTGTAGCCGTCGAGATGCCGGTGCTTTCTGACGTGATCGATGGCGTCGTTGACGTCTATTCCGTCAGGGTTGTAAATGGAGAGCGATCGATCTCCGATAGCTACGACCTTGCATCCCTCGGCCTCGAGGAGCTGAGCTGCAACGGAGCCGACATTGCCGAAGCCCTGGACCGCCACGGTCGTGCCGGCCACAGGCATACCGAGATGTGCGAGTGCCTCTTTAGTCACAATCATGCAGCCGCGCCCGGTGGCTTCGCGGCGGCCGAGCGAGCCCCCCATCTCCACGGGCTTCCCTGTAACTACAGATGTAGTTGTATGCCCGACGTGCATCGAATACGTGTCCATGATCCACGCCATCACCCGCTCATTCGTGTTGACGTCGGGAGCCGGAACGTCGGAGTCCGGGCCGAGGACATTTATGATTCCGGCCGTGTAGCGGCGGGTCAGCCGCTCGAGCTCGCCGATGCTCATGGTGTGCGGATCGCACACCACGCCGCCCTTTGCGCCGCCGAAGGGAATGTTTACGACGGCGCATTTCCAGGTCATCCACGCGGCAAGAGCTTTTACCTCCTCGAGCGTGACGGTGCTGTCGAACCTGATTCCCCCCTTTGCCGGACCCCGTGAGGTGTTGTAGAGAACACGAAAGCCAGTGAACACCTCGACCTCACCGCTGTCACGCATGACGGGAATCGATACGATGATCTGTTTTTCGGGATTTCTGAGGACGCGGTAAAGCCCCGGCTCGAGATCGAGCAGCTCAGCGGCGCGGTCGAAGCGAAGCATCATCGCTTCGAACGGGTTCTCCTCATTGAGGAATGTGTCCTTGTCAGGACCGACAATCGAGTCTGTTTGAAGGCGAAGATCGGTGGCCATGAGTGGGTGATGGATTCGATGACGCGTGACTGCGTCCTCAGCTACCCTCGGTTGAGTTCGGGAGCAAGCCGGGTCAGCAGCTTCTCGATCGCTTCCTCCCCACTTTCCACGTTCAAAGCCTGTGAAACATACCATAATGGGGGTGTGGTGACAGGCCACAAAACACCCAGTTTGACCGCATCCTTGAGGGTGCAGACAAACATCGTGTCGTCACGGCGCTCACCGCTAAGAAGTTCGGTTATCTCGGCAGCCGTGTAGCGATGATGGTCAGGAAAGCTGTGCGGCTCGACGCGGGCGCCGGCTTCCGTCACCTGTCGGAAAAACACCTCGGAATCTGCTATACCGGCAATTGCAACGACTGGCCGCCCCGCGATCTCCGCAAGAGGGAGGGTCTCACCAGCCGCGGTACCGACAACCCTGCGAAGCTCACCGAGTGCGAAGCTGACAACTGCCTGCGGCAGCTGCGGAGCGGCGTCGCGAATTGTGGCGGCGAGCCCGTTTATGGTCGGGTCGTCTGCGGTCTTTCGCGTGATCACGGCGATCGACGCGCGCTGGAGAGCACGAAGCGGCTCACGCCACGGACCTGCCGGCAACAACCGCGGCGACCCGCGCCATTGCTCGGCCGCGATCAACACGATGTCGGCAATGCGTCCCGCCGCGCGATGCTGAAACGCGTCGTCGAGCACGGCAACCGTCGCTCCGATTGCGGCCGCGCGCCTGATGCCTTCGGCGCGCTGGGGCTCGATCACAACGGGAATTTCCGGATTCAGGCGGGCATGCACGAGCGCTTCGTCGCCCCCGTAGCCGCGCAGCACGACAGCAGGCTGCGAGCCCCTCCTTGCGAGCTCGGCAGCGAGCCATGCCGCAAATGGAGTCTTTCCGGTACCGCCAACCGATAGATTCCCGACGCTGACGACAGGAATCGGCGACGTGCGCACGCGAAGCAGCGAGTGATCGTACATCCAGCCTCTCGCAGCGGTAACCGCTCTGTACGCAGCTTCGAATGGCGTGAGCGCGATGCGAGCGGTGCGCGAAACCGCGTCGTCACCGCGCCATATCCGGTCAATCAGGTGCAAGCGAGACGCTCCGTCTCCGTCATCATCGCCTGGAAGAGCGGAGCTTCGAGAGCGGCATCCCGCGAGCTCGGAGCAATGACCGGAGTTGGTCGACCGTAAGCCACGCTCACCGTCGCGAATGGCTTCGGGATCAGGAAGCTGTCCCAGCTCGAGAGGTGCCAGGCGCGGCTGGCGTGGGCGGCAACTGGGACTATCAGTGCGCCTGAGCGCTGAGCGGCGATGAGAGCTCCGGGCGCGTAGCTGCGAGCCGGCCCCTTCGGACCGTCGGGTGTGACCGCAGCGTCGACACCGGATTTCAGCTGCGTGGCCAGCGCGAGCAGGGCTCTCTCGCCTCCACGCGTCGTCGAGCCCCGTATCAACCGATAGCCAAGCGACGTGGCGACTCGCGCTATGATCTCGCCGTCACGGTGCTCACTGACAAGGATCGCGATTCCTTCGTTCCTGTGAAGCCAGATCAAGGGAAGAAGCTGCCCGTGCCAGAGGGAAAAAATCACGGGCGTCCCGCCGGCGCGCGCGGATTTCACCGCTTCATCTCCTGCGATCTTGTAGCGCCACGTGGCGGCAAGCATGCGCAACGCTGCGCCACCCGCGAATTCCGCAAGACGGGCCGAAAACGGAAACTCTCCGGTACCGCCGCTCTCCCTGCTCATGGCACCAGCTCGCTGGCGATTGCCGCGACACGGCCAGCGGCGCCGGGAGTACCGAGCCGCCCGCGAACCTCGGCGAGTCCTTCCAGCACACGTTGACGCTCCGTGCCGCCGTGCTCGAGCAGTGGCAGGAGAGCGCCGGCAACAACATCCGGCCGAAGGTCGTCCTGAACGAACTCGCGGGCGACTTCCCTGCCGGCTACGACGTTCACAAGTCCGATGTGGGGGATCTTCACCATCGCGCGCGCAAGCAGGTACGAGATGATTCCGGCGCGATACGCGACCACCAGTGGACATTCGGATATTGCCGCCTCGAGAGTCGTAGTTCCGCTTTTGCAGAGCGCGGCGTCTGCTGCGCGCAGTACCGTAAACGATGCTGATTCGATCCGCTGATACGGGCAGCCCGCGACGTCGATCGTGACCGTCGGCGCAGCGCTCACCACGACTTGAATGCCCGGAACCTGCGCCTCGACCATTCGCGCTGCATCGACGAAGTCATCCAGGTGACGGTCGATTTCCTGTTGCCTGCTCCCGGGAAAGAGTGCGAGCACCGGACGGTCGGGATTCAATCCCAGGGCGGCCCGCGCCGCCGGCTTCGAAGGAAGATCCCCCGCGCGGTCGAGCAGAGGATGTCCGACGAAGGTCGCGTTGATTCCGTATCCACGGAGCAGCTGCTCCTCGAATGGCAGAATCACTGCGGCTCGAGTGACGATCTTCGCCAGCTCCGGAAGACGTCCCGCGCCCCATGCCCAGACCTGCGGGGTGACATAGTAGAGAACCGGAACGCCCGCGTCGGTTGCCGCGCGGGCGACTTTCATGTTGAACCCCGGATAATCCACGAGGATGACGAGGCTGACGCCGCCGCGTGCGATGCGCGATCTCAGATCGTTCAGGAGGTTGAGGTGACGCGGAAGATGACGAATCACTTCGACGAATCCCATCACCGACATCTCGTCGTAGTTCGCGATGAGCTCGACGCCCGCGTCGCGCATGCGCGGACCGCCGATGCCGGTGAGCTTCAGCACCGGCCGGATGCGACGGAGCTCTTCGACTACACCCGCGGCATGAAGGTCCCCTGACGCCTCGCCAGCGACAAAGAGGACGTCAGGCACGTGTCGCGGCCAGCTCTCCGGCGAATGCGGGAGCCGTGCGCTCGATTTCCACGACGATCTTGAGCGCCACAGCGAGCGCTCGTCGGCCTTCTTCTCCGGTTACGATAACCGGCCCCTCGCCGCGGATCGCAGCTACAAAGCTCTCGAATTCGAGGCGCAGCGGCTCCCCTTCCGGCGCCGTCAGCTTGATGCGGTCGACGAAGTCAGTGATGTCGACGGGTCCGGCGGGCGGATTGCTCGTGTCCATCCGCTGTTTGAGGCGAAAGAACTCGCCCGTCCCCGCGGCGAGGTCCAGTGAGATGTACCCGCTGTGCTGAAAGATTCGAATCTTGCGTACGCGCTCGCGTGAGATGCGGCTGGAGGTGATGTTAGCAACCGCGCCGGATGTGAACGTCACCCGTGCGTTCGCTATATCCAGCATCGGTGTCAGAACCGGGACGCCAACTGCGGTTATCGATTCGGTAGTGTCGTCGACCAGGGTGAGAATCAGGTCGATGTCGTGAATCATCAGGTCGAGCACGACCGCTACGTCTGACCCGCGCGGGTTGAACGACGCAAGGCGCTCACTCTCGATGAATCGCGGCCCCGATACGTAAGGAAGCGCAGCACGCACCGCGCGATTGAATCGCTCGACGTGCCCCGTCTGTATGATCGCGCCAGTGCGCTTCGCGATCGACAAAAGCTCGTCTGCTTCGTCCAGCGTAGTGGTGATTGGCTTCTCGATGAAGGCATGCTTTCCAAGCTCCAGCGCCTGCTTCGCCACACGGAAATGCGCTGGCGTCGGCACGACGATCGTGACGGCGTCAACATCCTCCAGCAGGGCGCCGACGTCGTGGTATGCCTTGACTCCGAGCTCGGTCGCGACTTGCGATGCACGCTCCGGACGTTCGTCCACGAAGCCCGCCAGGCGAACTCCTTCGACGTCGCGGAGGATCCGCACATGGTGGTAGCCAAGGCTGCCGGCGCCAACCACGCCCATTCGAAGCGGGCCCGTCAAATCACCACTCCACGCTCACTCGCTTCCACGAATTGAACGAGCTCGGCAACCTCGGGGAACTGCTCGAGCTCTGTCTCGGCTCGCTGCATCGCTTGCGAAAGATTGAGATCCGACCGGAAGAACAGTCGATAGGCGCGCTTGAGCTCGCGAACGACATCCTCCGGAAATCCGTTCCGCCGCAGACCGATACTGTTGAGACCGTAAAGCTTCACCGGGTTTCCCACCGCCTTGAGGAACGGTGGAATGTCCTTCGAAACCCGCGAGCAGCCTCCGATGAAGCTGAATCTCCCGATGCGAACGAACTGATGTACGGCGGAAAGTCCGGAGATCGTCGCCTTCTCGTCGACCACTACGTGGCCGGCCAGCTGCACGCCGTTGGCGAGGATCACTCCGTTGCCGATGTGACAATCGTGGGCGAGGTGCACGTAGGACATGAGGAGGCATGAGCTACCCACGGTGGTCTTGAACGACTGCGACGTGCCCCGGTTGATCGTCGTGTACTCCCGCACCACAGTGCGTTCGCCGATCTCTACGGTCGTCGGCTCGCCCGCGTACTTGAGGTCCTGCGGCGCGCCCCCGATGACACTCCCGATCCCGATTTTCACTCCGGCCGCGAGTCGCACGTCGCGCTCCAGCGTCGCACGCGGAGCAATCACACAGTCGTCGCCCACTTCACAGCCGTCGCCGATGATCGCGAACGGTCCGACTTCGACGCGCGAGCCGAGCACCGCCTTCGGCGAGACGATTGCGCGCGGATGAATGGCCGAGCCGCGCTTCATTTATCGCGAACCATCGCGGCCATATCGGCTTCAGCGACGATTTCGCCATCCACCTTCCCAACTCCCCGCATCTTGCAGACCGGGCCGCGAATCTGAATTACATCGAGCTCGAAGCGAATCTGATCGCCCGGCTTGACCGGCCGGCGAAACTTGACGTTGTCGAGCGACATGAAGTACACGACCTTGCTCTCGGCGTCCTTGACGGAGCCCATCAGCAGCATGCCGCCCACCTGCGCCATCGCCTCGATGATCAACACGCCCGGCATCACCGGGTGCCCCGGAAAGTGGCCCGCGAAGAACGGCTCGTTGATGGTGACGTTCTTCAGGCCGACGATGCGCTTGTTCTCCTCGATCTCCAGAATACGGTCGACGAGCAGAAAAGGGTAACGGTGTGGCAGCACCTTCATGATGTCTTCTATTTCGTACACGACCGCCCTCCCCTTGTCTCGTTTTTTCCCGGCCGCAGGCGGCGAAGCGCCGTTGCCCAATGAGCGCACTCCCATTCGAACGAGCTCTCTCACAAGCGTCACCGTACCACGGTGACTTGGCCTCAGTGCGACCACACGCGCATGAACGTGCGCACCGGCCAGCGCGAGGTCGCCCACGCAGTCCAGCATCTTGTGCCTGACGAACTCGTCGGTCCACCTGAGCGGTCCGCTCAACACCGTCGATTCGTCGAGCACCACGGCGTTCTCGAGTGACGCGCCCTTGATCAGGCCTTTTTCCCTCAGCGACTCGACCTCGTAGACGAAGCCGAAGGTGCGCGCCGATGCGAGCTCGTTTCGAAATGTGTCACGGTTGATGTCGAACCGTTTATTCTGCCGGCCGATCTTCGGGTGGTCGAACTCGATCGTGACATCCAGCTCGAGAGCCGACGACGGGTAGGCTTCGTAGACGGAATCTCCGTCGATGATCCTCACGGGTTCGGTGAGCGTCAAATAATCCGGCTGCCCCTCGACTGCCGCAAGGCCGGCCGACGCGAGCGCCTCGAAAAATGCCGACGCGCTTCCGTCGAGGATCGGTGGCTCGGGTCCGTCCATCGCAATCGTGAGATCGTCGATGCCGTGTGCGGCCACCGCGGCGAGTACGTGCTCGACCGTGTGAACCGGGTACGGCTCACGTCCCAGCTGGGTCCGTCGCTCGCTCGCCGAAACGTGATCGACGAGCGCCGGAATCGGCGCGCTGTTCGAAACGTCGGTGCGCTGGAAGAGAATCCCCTGCTGTGCTTTCGCGGGCGTAAATGTGAGTGTGCACCGCTCGCCAAGGTGCAACCCCGTTCCGTCGAGGGAAACGGAGCGCTTGATGGTAATCCGACTCAACGTGGAATCTTCTCGCCGAGAAGGTCCTCCACTCGCTTCAGCAGCTCCGGCAGCTTGAAGAGCGCTCCCGTGGCGCGAAGGGCCTCACGGTGCGGACGCGCCGGATACCCGGACCATTTTTCGCCGGCGGGCACATCGCCGAATACTCCGGCCTGGCCACCGATAGTCGCCCCCGCGCCGATAGTGAGGTGGCCGCCCACGCCCGCCTGTCCGGCGAGAACACAGCCGTCTTCTACGTGGGCGGAGCCGGCCAGACCTACCTGAGCCATGATCAGACAGAGCTTACCAACGCGGCAGTTGTGGCCAATCTGAACCAGGTTGTCGATCTTGGTTCCCGCGCCAATCACCGTGTCGTCGATGCTTCCGCGGTCCACGGTCGTGTTGGCTCCGATCTCCACATCGTCCCCGATGACGCATCTGCCTACGTGCGGAATCTTCGCGTGGTGGCCTTCCCTGAACACGTAGCCGAATCCGTCCGACCCGATTACCGATCCGGCGTGAATCCTCACTCTCGCTCCGATCTCGGTTCCGCTGTAGACGGTGACGTGTGGATAGATCCTCGATCGGTCGCCGACGCGAACGCCGTCCCCGATTACGGCATGGGCGCCGATCCAGACTCCATCCCCGACCTCCACGCCACGGCCGATGATCGAGTACTCGTCGAGCGATACGGCATTCCCGATCCTTGCACCATGCCCCACGCGCGCGCTCGCGTGGATTGCCGGCGTCCGGTCAGGCTCCGGATAGAACTTCGGCAGGAGCGCGAGTAAAGCTTCGTGCGGCCTAGCCACAACAATGATTGACGGCGCGCTACTCGGCGAATCGGCGAGCTCGGCAGTTGCGAGAACCACTCCCGCGCGCGTGTCGCGCAGCAGTGGCGAATACCTTCCAGCCGAGAGGAAAGTGACATCATCCGGGGTTGCCCGATCGAGCGGAGCGACGCCGCTGACCCTTGTCGCCGGGTCGCCGCGGAGCTCGCCGCCAACGATGCCCGCAATGTCACCAGCGGTGAGAGTGCAAGCACGCTCACCGCTGAGAGATGTGGAACCCGGATTGGATTGGATCACCGGTCCGGGGGGCGCGACACTCCCGTGGGCTTCGGGGTCATCGTGGCGGGCGAGGCAACAGGCTTCGGTGCTGCCTTGACGCGGGCAAGGACTTTCTGCGTGATGTCGAGATTCTTGTCCGCTGCGACGATGATGCTCGTCTGCGAGCCGACATCGAAGATCATCGCATAGTTGTCCTCGGTGCGTACCGCCTCGATGATCTTCTGAAGATTCTCCATTATCGGGCGCACGAGCTCGGCCTGACGGGTTTGCATCTGCTCGTCGAGCTTCCGCGCCCGCGTTTGATAATCGGTCTCCCTGGAGCGGATCGACTTCGCGCGAGTCTCGCGAGTGGCGCTGTCAAGCTTGGGCGCCTCCTTGTCAAAATTCGCTGCGAGCAGCTGAAGAGAGTCGCTCATTCGCTGAAGCTGGGCCTGGTACGCCTTCACTTCATTGTTGAACTGCGCCTCTGCCTCGGCGCGTCCGGGCGCCTGCGCCAGAATCGCCGCCGAGTTCACGTATCCGAATTTTGGCGCCGCCTGCGCGGCAGCAGCGCTACTCGCGACGGCCGTCAAGACGAGTGCGATCACGGTCGCACGAATTGAACCACCCATGTAAAACTCCAATGTTAGAAGATCTGACCGAGCTTAAAGTGCAACTTCCAGCCTGGGGCGCGGCGTCCAGCCGTGTCGAGGCGATCGAATCCATACCCTAAATCGAGACCGATCGGTCCAAGCGGGCTGATCACGGCCGCCCCAACGCCTGCGCCCCGGAAAAGCCGGGTCGGGTCGAACTCGCGCGGATGGCCCCAGACATTACCAGCCTCGAAGAATGTATTGAAATAGAGCATCTGGTTCACGCGAAGTCCCATCTCGGCAGTGCCCGTGAAGTAGGCATTTCCGAACGACGCACGGCCGGCGCGCTGGCCTTCGGCGGCGAACGCATCGTAACCCGACGGAGTGATGGAAAACTCGTCGTATCCGCGAAGCTGCTCGCCGTACTGTGTTCCTCCGAGCGTGAACGACTGGGAGTAGAAGAACGGACCCGGATTCCCGAAGAGCGCGCCGGCTTTGGCAGTCAGTCCGAGAACGATTGCCATTGGCTCACTGCCGAGCCCTCCGCCTCCGATCGTGCCGATTGGAACGTACGACCTGAGCTCGGTGGTGTACCGCTGGAATGCGGCGGTGCCTCCGAGTGGACCGCCATTGAATTGCGCCGTGAGCGTCTGTGAGCCGCCCTCAGCCGCGAAAGGCAAGCCGACGCGTGTATCGTGCGAGCCGGTGATGCCAAGCGTGGATCGGAAGCAGCTCGAGCACTCATCGGCAACTGTCCCCAGGAGCCCTTCGTCGCCGTACCGAACCGCCTCGCCACCGTAAGATAGAAGCACACGGCTGTAGAGCGACCACGGCACCGGAAATCCAACCTGCACCTGTCCACCGGTGCGGGTGGCGCGGCCCAGCTCGGCAAAGCGAAAGCGCGACTGCGTGTGGTACGCGGTGACGCTGCCCGAGAACCGGGTCTGGTTGATGTTGGGGTCCGTGTACGTCGCGTTGAAGTCGTTGATGTACTTCCCGAACTGATACTGAAGCTGGGCCCGCTTGCAGCGTCCAAGCAGGTTCGGCTGGTCGAGACCGATGAAGCCGCCTACTCCCGTACCCTGCCCCGTGGAAGCGCCAAAGTTGACGTTGCCGGTCCGCTTCTCCTTTACGTGAAAAATGATGTCCACGTCCCCCTGCTCGCCACTCGGACGAGTCTCGGGAGCGGGCATCGGTGTCTCGAAGAAATTCAGGTTGCCGATGTTCTGATAGCTCCGGAGCAGATATCCACGGTTGAACACCTGCCCGGGTGCGAGCACGATCTGCTCACGGATGCACGATTCGTAGGTGAAATCATTTCCTGCGATGTCTATCCGGTTGACGATGGCCGGTGCTGCCTCCTCGATCTCCCACCGCAGATTGACGGTTCGCACGCTGTCTCCGCCCGGCAGTCGCTCGACGACGGGACGAATACGCGCATAGATGTAGCCTTCGTCACTATAGGCATCGCGCAGCTTGCTTTCCGCGGCTTCCCATTTCGTCGCGTCGAAGGTGTTTGGCGGATTGCGATACGACCGCCGCACGAGTCCAATGGCGCGCTGACTGATGGTCGGCGACTGTACGCCAAACGGATAGTACTGCTGTACTTCTTCGGTGGAGAATCGCTTGTTGCCGATCACCTCGAAGCCGCCGATCCGGTATCGAGGCCCCTCGACGACCGTGAGGTCGATGACGGCTTTTCCAGCGTCGCGGTCGACGATCAGAGAATCGTTGACGATTCGAAAATCGATGTAACCCCGGCTTGCATAGAGGCCTGGAATTTTCTCGGCCAGGTCAGACGCGTACTTCGTGTCGTCGAATTCTCCCGCGCGGAACCACAGGAAACCCTCTGGCTTCGTCTCCATCACGTCTGCGATGTCGGAGGCCGAGACGTTCCGGTTCCCCCTGACGCGGAGACCGGAAATGGCCAGCCGACTCCCTTCCTCGACCCGGAAGGCAATGCTGATCTTGTCGCCCGTGAGAGTGCTGTCCGCTCGAATCCTGGCCAGGTAGTACCCTTTCGATTCGTAAAGCGAATCGGCCCGCTCGACCGCTTTGGCAACGAGCGCCGGATCGAGGGGACGACCGACCATGAGTGTCAGCCGCTCCTTCACGTCGTCCGGGTCTACTCGACTGGCCCCTACGACAGTGAATCCTGAGAGGAGAGGACGCTCTCGGACCTGAATCGTCAGCGTGGTTCGCGGTGCCGCCGGCGGAATCGTGCAAAGAACCTGAACGTCCTCGAACTGACCAGTGGCAAAAAGCGCCTTGATCGCGCGCTGAACGTCACGGTAATTCAGCGTTACGCGCGGCGTGAGCCCGGCCGTGGTGCGGACCGTAACTTCGGACACACGCGAGTTGCCCGAGACGGCTACAGTGTCGGGGGTGGTGCAAGCGCCAGGCGCCGCGTCCTGTGCGAGCGCGGTAGAGCCTGCTGCACACAAAAACAGCAGGGATAAAGCAAATTTTTTCATTGCTGAAATATACACGAATGGGGTTTAGAGGGTCCTGTCCGGGGCCGTCGAAAAATTAGACATATGAACGCGGGAACCCGTTGCCATGCCGAGAGTTTCGGCTTGGGAGTGAGATGCTTTCGAGGACAAACCTCGCCGCAGAGGCACAGAGCACACAGAGCACACAGAGCACACAGAGCACACAGAGAAAACCTTCTCTAAGGGGAACAACCCGCGCGGCTCGGAACTCGCCCGCCAAGATGTGTTAAACCCCAAAGAAAAGAAGAACGCCGCATCGATGTGCGATGCGGCGCCCGTTGTTCTCTGCGTGCTCTGTGCCTCTGTGGCGAGGTTTTTTCGTTGTTACGCCTTTGTCGTACTCGTCAGCACTCGGAAGTCCAGCTTGTCTCCCGAAGGCGCGACGTCCACTTCGATCTCGTCTCCCTTTGCAAACTCCCCGACGAGAATCTTCTCCGACAACGGGTCCTCGATGTACTTCTGGATCGACCGCTTCAGCGGCCGCGCCCCGAACTTTTCATCGAATCCATTCTTCACCAGGAACGCTGAGCCGGCTTCGGTGAGCTTGAGCGTTAGCTCCTCATCCCCAAGCCGCTTCTGCACTTCCTTCAGAACGATGCTGACGATCTGACCGATGTCCGACTCCGAGAGCGGATGGAAGACAATCACGTCGTCGAGCCGGTTCAGGAACTCCGGGTTGAAGACGTGGGTCATCTCTTCCTTGACCTTCTCAGCCATTCTCTCGAACGCATTGCGCCCGTCCGGCGCCGCGAAGCCCATCGTTCTGCTCTTCGTGATGTCCCGCGCGCCGACGTTCGAAGTCATGATCACGACCGTGTTCTTGAAGTCGATCACACGACCGTAGTTGTCGGTGAGATGCCCTTCATCGAGCACCTGCAGCAGGATGTTGAAAACGTCGGGATGCGCCTTCTCGATCTCGTCGAGGAGCACCACGCTGTACGGCTTACGCCGCACCGCTTTGGTGAGCGTGCCCGAGTCCTCGTATCCAACGTAGCCCGGAGGCGCACCAATCAGCCTCGAGACCGAGAATTTTTCCATGTACTCGCTCATGTCCACCCTGATCAGCGCCTGCGGATCAGCAAACAGGAATCGCGCGAGTGCACGGGCGAGCTCCGTCTTGCCGACTCCTGTCGGGCCGGAGAAGATGAACGACCCGATAGGACGATCGGGATCCTTCAATCCCGCGCGGCTTCGGCGAATGGACCGGGCAAGCGCGCGAATGGCCTCGTCCTGCGCCACGACCGACGCATGCAGCTCCTCCTCCATTCGCATGAGACGCGCGGTCTCGGCTTCCTGGAGGCGCATTACCGGGATTCCCGTCCATCGGCTCACGATAAACGACACTTCCTCTTCGCCGAGCACGGGCCGGTGCGACTGGCGGTGCTTCTCCCATTCCTCCTGCTTCCGCCGAATGTCTCCCTGCAGCTCGCGCTCACGGTCACGCAATGATGCAGCGCGCTCGAAATTCTGATCGCGCACGGCGGATTCCTTCTCGGTGTTCACGCCGTCGAGCTGGCCCTTGAGTGCAGTGACTTCCGGCGGTGGCGCCTGCGTTGCAAGCCTTGCACGAGCGCCTGCCTCGTCGATCACGTCGATTGCCTTGTCGGGCAGGAAGCGGTCGGTGATGTAACGCTCCGACATCTTGGCCGCGGCAGTGAGCGTCGTATCGGGGATCGTCACCTTGTGGTGATCCTCGTACTTGCTGCGAAGGCCTTTCAGAATCTCGACAGTCTCGTCGACTGTGGGCGGCTCGACGATCACGGTCTGGAACCGGCGCTCGAGCGCTCCGTCCTTCTCGATGTACTTCCGGTATTCGTTGAGCGTTGAAGCGCCGACGCATTGCAGCTCACCCCGCGCGAGCGCGGGCTTCAACATGTTGCTGGCATCGATCGCGCCTTCTGCCGCGCCCGCGCCGACGAGCGTGTGCAGCTCGTCGATGAACAGGATGATGTTCTTGTTCTGCGCGATCTCGTTCATTACGGCCTTGAGACGCTCCTCGAACTGACCGCGGTATTTGGTTCCTGCGATGACGGCAGCCATGTCGAGTGAAAGCACGCGATGCTCGCGCAGCGAATCGGGGCATTCGCCCGTCGCGATGAGCTGCGCCAGACCTTCGACGATTGCGGTCTTGCCCACTCCAGGCTCGCCGATGAGCACCGGATTGTTCTTCTTTCGGCGGGTGAGGATTTCCATCACCCGCTCGATCTCTTTCGAGCGGCCGATTGTCGGGTCGAGCTGGTTCTCGGCGGCAAGCTGCGTGAGGTCGCGGCAGAAATGATCGAGCGCCGGCGTCTTGGACTTTTTCTCGCCCTTGCCAGTCGCTGCGGGCGCTCCCGATGTTGTCGACGACGACCCGGTGGTGGCGCCGCCCTGTGGCATGTCGGTGCCAAGCAGCCGGAGGGTCTCGGCGCGAGCGGCGTCGAGGTTGATTCCCGCATCCGTCAGCACCTGGGCTGCGATTCCCTTCTCTTCGCGGAGGAGACCGAGAAGCAGGTGCTCGGTACCGACGTAGTTGTGCGTGAGGTCGCGTGCCTCGGCCATCGCGAGCTCGAGAACTTTCTTGGCGCGCGAGGTATAGGGAAGGTCGGGACCGGTTGCGGCCGTCGCCTTTCCCTTCTTGACCGTGTCCTCGATCTTCTGCTGAATCTCGTCGAGGTCCACGCTGAGGTTCTGCAGCACCGCCGCGGCGACGCCTTCGCCCTCACGGATCAGCCCGAGCAGTATGTGCTCGGTGCCGACGTATTCGTGCCGGAGCCGTTCCGCCTCTTCCCGCGCCATAGCGAGGACTTTGCGGACACGCTCGGTGAAGTTGTACCCGTTCATCGTGTAGACCCCATGTCATTCGCGAGTACGCCGCGCACGAAGCGCGCGCGCGCGATATTCGCTTCGCTCTCCGTCAGCTGTCTCCCCTCGGCATGCACCAAGTGAGCTGGCTGACTAAAAATCAGGAGCTTGTTGAGGGTATATACACTTAGATCGGTGATCAGTTTCAGCCCGACGGCAAGCCGCACGCTGCTGAGATAGCTCATCACTTCGTCAAACGACAGGCTGCGAGCGTAACGAAGCGTTCCGTACGCGCGCCACAACTTGTCTTCGATAATATATCCCGCGTCTCGAAGCAATACTTTTCTTGCTTCTTCTTCGCGCTCGATGACGTGAGTCACGACACGGACAAGGTAATCGAGAAGCTCTCCTTCCGATCTTCCCAGTGTGGTCTGATTCGAGATCTGGAAGAAATTTCCGACTACTTCGCTCCCCTCTCCGTATAGCCCGCGATAAGTCAGCCCGACCTGCTGCAGACCAGCGAGCACCTTCGCGATTTCCTTCGTAAGGACGAGACCCGGAAGGTGTATCAGCACCGAGGCTCGCAATCCCGTTCCGACATTCGTCGGGCAGGCGGTGAGGAATCCGAACTCCTCGTGATACGCATAGGGAACGCGCTCGCCGAGATCGGCCTCGAGCCCCTCGACTACCGAGAAAGCGTCTGCCACGTGAAACCCGGACTGGAGTGACTGCAGTCGCAGGTGATCTTCCTCGTTCACCATGATGCTCGTACCGCGAGTCAGGTGAACGGCCGCACCACTGCGCACAGGGCGCTGAACATCTAGCCCGGCGAGCTCGCGACTGACGAGATGTCGCTCGTGCAGCAGCAGCCGATCCTCGGGAGGCAGCTCATCCACGCGCACCAGGACGCCCTGCTCGAGAGTTCGCATGCCCGCCATTGCTTCGCGGACCTGCGCCAGCACGCGCAATCGCTCTCCGTCACGCGCTCTGCCGGAGAACGCGTAGCCCTCGAGATTGCGCGCGAGACGCACACGAGTCGAGATGACTATGTCGGCGCTCTCTCCTGACGCGTCGAGCCATCCCACTCCGCCATCCGGAAGAAGCGTCAGGTCGATCATCACTCGAGACCCCGCAGACGGTCACGCAAGTCTGCCGCAAGCTCGAATTGCTCCGACTGGATCGCGCGGTGAAGCCGGTCGCGAAGCTCGTTCACCGTCCCGGCGTCGGGAATCTCGGTGCTGGACGGCGGCTCGTAACGCCTGCCGATGTGGCGCGAGCTTCCGTGAACCCTTCTCAGCAGGTCGCGCATGCTCTTCTCGAACGCCTCGTAGCAGTGAGCACAGCCCAGGCGCCCAGTCGTACGAAAATCACGGAATGTCGACGAGCAGAACGTGCAGCGCGCGGCATCGCCCTGCGCCGCCTGCATCTGCTGATGCACGCTTTGAAGGAAATTGGTGACGTCAGGCTTCGCCGTCGCAAGCGTGGTCTCGACGCCGCGCTCGGCGGCGCACCGCTCGCAGAGGTGGAGCAGGCGAACGCCCGTCCCCTCTATTTCGGTGAGCTGAACTACCGCATCCGCTTCCTTGCACACATCGCAAACCACTGGTCTACCTTCCTTCGCCGCATTCTTCCGGCGCCTGCAATTCTCCGGCTCCTGCCTGCGTCATCATACGACGACGCCACCGAGCACGGTTTCAGCGAGCTTGCCCCCCTCGAGCAGCAGAACACGGCCGGCGCGCGCGGCAAGCCCCCTGTTATGAGTCACGACGATCATACCGATCTCGAGGTCATTTACGACCTCCACCAATAGCTCGTGCAGCATCTCCGCATTCGCAAGATCGAGATTTCCGGACGGCTCATCGGCGAGGATAACCTTGGGATCCATCGCCAGCGCCCGGGCAACAGCGGTGCGCTGCTGTTCGCCCCCTGAAAGCTCGCCCGGCCGGTGGTGCATTCGCGCCGAGAGCCCCACCCGCGCCAGAAGCTCCGCCGCGCGACTCCGCGCTGTATCGTAATCGCGATCGGCGATTCGCAACGGCATCATCACGTTTTCCAGAGCAGAAAACTCGCGAAGCAGATGATGGAATTGAAACACGAAGCCAACCGATCGGTTTCTGAGGGCGGCGAGCTGCTCCTCATCGAGTCCGTTGATCGGTTCACCCCCGACGACGACATATCCGCGCGTCGGCTTGTCCAGAGCGCCGAGTACGTGCAGCAGCGTGCTCTTGCCTGCGCCGCTCGCTCCAACGACGGCGACCATTTCGCGCCGGGCGAGACTCAGGTCGACGCCCTTCAGAACGTTGATCGTTCCCCCGTCGCCGCCGACGTACGTCTTGTGGAGGTCGTGTGCTTCGAGGACGGCCGTCATTCGTGTCTGATCGCGTCGATGGGGTACAACCGCGACGCCTGGATAGCGGGGTACAGCGTGGCAACGGCCGACGTGAGAATGCTAGCGAGCACAATCCACGCGACGTCCACAGGCTGTGTCGCAACAGGCAGGTGATCGATGAAATAGATCTGCGGATCGAGCGGGATGAACTTGTATCGCTCCAGTGCGTAAGCGCCTCCGAAACCCACAATCAGGCCGAGCGTCGTTCCGACTGCGCCGATGACGACTCCCTGCACCAGGAAGATCCGCCGCACCGACTTGGCCGGCAGACCCATCGCCTTGAGAATTCCGATCTCACGCGTCTTGTCGGTGACGACCATGATCAATGTGCTGACGATGTTGAAGGCGGCGACTACGACAATGAGCAGGAGAATGACACCCATGCCCATCTTCTCGAGCTTGAGCGCCTGGAACAGCGAACGATTCTGCTCCATCCAGTCCACAGTACGGTAGGGCCAGCTGAGAGCAGCGGTGAGACGTTCCGCCACAACCGAGGCAGCCCAACGGTCCGTCGTCTTAACCTCGATCCCCGTCACGCCTTCGCCAAGCGCCGCGAATTCCTGGGCTTTGTCGAGCGCCACGAACACGTACGAGTTGTCGTACTCGTACATCCCCGTTTCGAAGATCCCGGTTACCTCGAATTGATAGACTCTCGGAACGAAACCGCCCGTGACCGGATTGGCCTTCACTCCCGCTATCGAGATCAGATTGATCTTGTCGCCAGGCCACGCGTTGTACCGCCCCGCAAGCAATTTGCCGAGGACGACGCCGCGTCGTTGCCCATCGCTGCTGGCAAAGCGGAAGTCCCCCGACGTCGCGTGCTGCCGGATGGTGGTGACATCGGGGACACCGCGCGCCTGCGGGGGAATCCCCACCACGTAGGCGGCGCCCGCGTAGTCGTGCCCGGCGTTCATACCACCTTCGACCAGCACGAACGGAGCGGCGGCAACGACGCCCTGCTGTCGCTTGACCTTGTCGAGGATCGACGGCCAGTCGGTGATCTTCAGGTCCTCCCCGTAGCTCAACACCCGGATGTCAGGGCTGCCCACGAGAATCTTCTCGCGAAGGTCGCGCTGCAGGCCATTCATCACGCCGATGATGAGAATGAGTGCGCTCACGCCCACGACAACGCCCGCAATGGCGATGAGGCTGATCAGCGAGAGCAGCTTGGATCCGCGGCGGCTGCGCAGATATCGCCAGGCGATGGAAAGCTCGAGCCTGGTCATTCAGGCCTCATCGTCGGGAAAAGAATCGCGTCGCGGATGTTAGGTGTGCCCGTGAGCCACATGAACAGCCGGTCGACGCCGACACCGACGCCACCCATCGGAGGCATTCCGTATTCCATTGCTCGAAGATAATCCTCGTCAACGCCCACGGCCTCTTCGTCTCCGGCATCACGGAGCCGCGATTGCGCCTCCAGTCGCGACCGCTGGTCCACGGGATCGTTGAGCTCGCTGAAGGAATTTGCCAGCTCCCGGCCGTCGGCGAAAAGCTCGAACCGCTCCGTGAGACGCGCATCTCCGCGCTTTGGCTTTGCCAGCGGCGATAGCTCTACCGGATAGTCGAGAATGAATGTCGGATCGACGATGGTCGATTCGACGATCGCCTGAAACAGCTCGTCCATCAGCTTGGGACGGCTCAACGTTTCCGGCTTTTCGACGCCTGCTCGTCGCGCCATCTCGCGAAGCGAAGCATCTTCTGCGGCCAGCACGTCAGTGCCGAGCCCGGCGTTGAGCGCCGGAACCCATTCCAGGCGAGGCAGCGGCTTGTTGAAGCTGGGAATCGAATTCGCGAGCTGGGGGACCGAGCGCAGCGACGCGATGATCGCTTCGAGCAGCGATTCCACTCGTCCCATCATCGTCGTGTAGTCCGCGTAGGCCTCATAGAACTCCAGCATCGTGAATTCCGGATTGTGAGTTCTATCTATCCCCTCATTCCGGAAATCGTGCCCGATTTCGTAAACACGCTCGAAGCCTCCAACGACGAGTCGCTTCAGATAAAGCTCGTCGGCGATCCTCAGGTAGAGCGCCATGTCGAGGGAATTGTGGCGCGTGACGAACGGCCGCGCCGCGGCACCGCCGTACTGCGGCTGCAGGATCGGCGTCTCTACCTCGAGATATCCGAGCCCGTCGAGGAATGAGCGCATTGTCCCGATCATTCTCGACCGGGCGGCGAAGTGTGTCCGCACCTCAGGATGCACCGCCAGGTCCGCATAGCGCTGACGATAACGCTGCTCGGGATCACTGAATCCCGAGTGACGAATTATCTGGCCGTCAATTTCTTCTTCCTTCCCGAAGGGCAGCGGACGCAGGGACTTCGCGAGTATCTCGAAGGACGCGACGCGAACGGTCACCTCACCGGTGCGCGTTCTGAACAAAGGTCCCGCGACTCCGATGATGTCGCTGAGATCCAGCTGATGCAGCAGCGCATAGCGATCGTCGCCGAGCTCATCGCGTCTGAAATAGAGCTGAATCCTGCCGCTCGAATCGGCCAGGTGCGCGAAAGCGGTTTTTCCGTGTGCTCGCCACGCGACAATGCGACCGGCGATGCTGACACTCGGCCCATCAGCAGCTGGCGCAGCGCCGCCAGTCGTCGCACCAGCGCCGGCATCCGGCAGGAGCGCGAGCGCTGCTGCCGTTGTGTGCTCGCGATTGTAGGAATAGGCGAATGGCTCGACACCGGCGGCGCGAATCGCTTCGAGCTTCTCCCGCCGCGCCCGCAGGACGAAGTTCAGGTCGTCAGTCATTACCGGGCTGCTGCGTCATTCCCTGTGATCTTGAGGTATGCCGTGATGAACGGATCGATCCCTCCGTCCATCACCTTCTGGACGTCGGGAATCTTCAGCTCGGTTCGGTGGTCATTGACCATCGTGTAAGGCTGAAACACGTAGCTCCTGATCTGACTTCCAAAGCTCACGTCGGCCTTCGTTGCATCGACCGCCGCTTTCTCGCGCTCCCGTCGCTCCACCTCCGCCTGATACAGCTTGTTCTTCAGCATCTTCATCGCCTGCGCCTTGTTCTTGAACTGCGAGCGCTGTTGTTGAGATGCCACAACCGTGTTCGTCGGAAGATGCGTGATCCGAACAGCCGAGCTCGTCTTGTTTACGTGTTGACCGCCGGCCCCGGATGCACGATAGACGTCGATCTTCAGATCCTCATCCCGGATCTCGATGTTGATCTCCTCGTTCACCACGGGATAGACGAACACCGACGCGAAGCTCGTGTGCCGGCGTGCGGCCGAATCGAAAGGCGAGATGCGAACGAGCCGGTGAACGCCCGTCTCCGCTCGCAGGAATCCGTACGCGTACTGACCGCGGATCTCCACCACCGCGCCTTTGATGCCGGCCTCCTCGCCTTCGCTCTCGTCAAGCAGCTCGAGCTCGAACCCGCGACGCTCAGCCCACCGTGTGTACATCCTGAGGAGCATCGACGCCCAGTCCTGCGCCTCGGTTCCACCGGCGCCGGCGGCGATCTCGACCTGCGCGGCGCGCCAGTCGTCTTCGCCAGTCATCAGTGTCTTGAGCTCGAACGAATCGATCTCCGAATCGAGAGACTCGATCATGTCGTCGAGCTCCTTCTCCATTTCGGTGTCAGACGACTCAGTCAGCAGCTCGTGGAGCTCCCGGGCTGTTGTCAGCTGGGTCTCGAGCTTGTCGTAGGGGTCGACCCACGCACGCAGCGCCTTCACTTCCTGAAGGGTTCGCTGGGCGTCTTCCTGATTCGACCAGAAGGAAGGATCTGCCATGCGCAGGTCGAGGGAAATCAGCGACCCGCGCTTCCCCTCGATGTCAAAGATACCTCCGCACTTCAGCGAGACGCTCGGCGCTGCTCGTCAGCGTTCGGCTTCGCTCTCCGATGGTGTCTGCCATTGTCGTCGCGTCCTAGAAGATTCGCTTTCCGGCGCCGAGCACCTCGTTGAGGGCTTCCTGGAAATGCGTCGTGGTCCGCGCGAAATCGGATCCGACCTGAGTGACGTACTCCTCGTAACTCTTCTTTATCTCTTCGCGGAAGAGGTCCTTGAGAGTACCACGCTGCAGCCCTTCGGAGTGTTTCGCCGGATAGTAGGCGACCATGTCCGAGACGAGGGCGCGCGCCAGCCGCTTGGCCCGAAGGCTTGGATCACGCGCCAGGAAAGGATTGATCGGGCGTCGCTCGCCGGGAGCGGGCGCTGGTGCGGCAGTCGCGCTTCCGCTCATCGAGGACGCCGCGGCAGCCGGCTGTGACGGTGGTTGCGGCGTAACCGGGGGCGGAGGTGGAGGAGTGAAAGACGGAACGGATATCGGCGCGACAGCGGCTGGCGATGACGCCAGAGACGGACTTGTTGCGGACGGCGGCGTGAACGGCCAGACCGGCTGCATCGGAGTCGGTGAGGACGGCGTGGGCACTGACGGCCATGGCGCGCGCGGCGTTGGGCGAGGCGGGGGAAGCGCCGCGGGGCGCGGTGGCGTGGACGACCGCTGGCGCATTGGAGCAGCCGGTGTACTCGGCGCGGGCTGATGCATCGACGCGGACCGCGCATACTCAGACGGCGGGCTCTGATATGCCGGCGTCGGGGGTGTCTGGTATGCCGGCGTCGATGGAACGTGATGAGCCGAGGGTGCGACTGGCTGCCGTTCTGCGGTCATCCCAACCGGGATCACTCCGCCGCACGCCGAGCAGCGCGCGCGGACTCCGCCTTGTGGCACCTTCGCCGGGTCCACGCGAAACACGGTCGAGCATTGCGGGCAGCTTACATTCATTCCTCGTCTCCAGCGGCATCGTGAATACTCGGATGACGCGTGTCGTGAACCGGCGGACGCTCGTCTGTTCGGCGATCGACCGTGAACACCGAGCCAGGCAGCGACTTCGCATACGTCTTCATCTCGGTCGCCAGCTGGCTGATCTGACGCGCTTCCTTGATCGATCGCCGCGCATTCGTGACCACTCCGATCGACAAAGTCATCAATGGAACGCGATCGAGAACTCCCCGCCTGTCCTTGCCGAAGAAATATCCGACACGCCGGTCAGTCTCGGAATACTGATATGGTATGAGCTCGTCGAACGTCGATATGATCTCACCGCACACCTCGGCGACCTCGGTCGGCGGAATAATGAAGATAAAGTCATCGCCGCCGATATGCCCGACAAATCCCGCTTCTCCCGCCGTACCCTTCACGACGTCGTGGAGAATCATCGCGAGAATCCGTATTACCCTGTCGCCCTGATTGTAACTGTACCGGTCGTTGAATTCCTTGAAATGATCGAGATCGGCGTAGCACACAGCGAAGAGGCCCTCGATTGCGAGGAGCCGCTTGATCTCCGCTTCGATCGCGCCCGCGCCAGGCAGACGTGTGGAAGGATGCACCCCGAGATCTCTGTCGGAGCGTGCGAGAAACGCGTCCATCCGGAGGCGGACTGCGTGGCCCGGAAGATCAGCGGTGATGACCTCGTCCGCCCCCGCTCCGAAAGCAGTGGCGAGGGCGTTCGCGTCATCCGCGCAGAGAAACACAGCGGGGACGACGCCTGTGTAGGAATCCTTTTTCAAACGTGTGCACGCCTCGAGCGCTTTGGCTGGCGCGAGTCTGCCGTCGAACAGCACAAACCGGGGCCTGCCGCGCAGCGCCATCGCCATCAGCTCGTCGGCCAGTCCGATGCTCGCGAGCGTCACGCTCTGCTGCGAGAGCCAGCCCTCGACGTCCGGTGGCAGGTCCCCGCCGTGAGGGCGGTAGAGCACAGCGCGCACTCCCGATGGACTCGAGCTCGTTCTCACCTGGTGACCCGGAGGTCGGCTCAATAGAAAAAGAAGGCTACGGCAATCGCTGCATACGCGATCAGCAGGAACGTCCCCTCCAGCCAGTTAGACTCGTTGTCCTGCATGACGGATGACGCCACACCTACCGCAAGTGCAACGCTCGCCACCTCCAAGGTCGTAAAGGCCAGATCCATCGGTTGGCCGAGAGCGAGACCGAGAAGGACCAGCAGGGGAGCAATCAAAAGCGCCACCTGAATGCTCGATCCGGCTGCAATGCCGACGGCGAGGTCCATGCGGCCCTTCATCGCCATGAGAACTGCCGAGCTGTGTTCCGCGGCGTTGCCGATAATGGGAATCACGATCAGTCCGACGAAGATCTCGGAGAGTCCTAGTGAGCTGACAGCCTCCTCCGTCGACGCCACGAGAAACTCGGAGAGAACGCCAATCGTCGCGGCCACTATCACAAGAACCACCAGAGACTTCCGCATCGACCACTCGGGCGGAGTCTCGTGATGCGCAACATCGCCTCCCTCACTGAAAGCAGCCTTGTGAGTCCACATCGAGTAGATGAGTGAGAGCACATACCCGAGTATCAGCAGCCCCGAGATCCACGTCGACATGCGGACCGTCGCGACGCGCTCCGGATCCGGATGGACAGCCTGGAAGACTGCCGGCAACACGAGCCCGATGACGGCGACTACCAGCAGCGTGCTGCTCATGCCGGCCAGGCTTCGGTTGACCAGCTGCGTCTTGTACTTGAGGCCGCCGGCCAGCTGCGCGGCTCCGAGAACGAGCAGAAGGTTTCCGATGATGGATCCCGTGATCGATGCCTTCACGAGCTCCACCATCCCGGCGCGCAGCGCAAAGCCCGCAATGACAAGCTCCGCGAAATTGCCGAGAGTTGCATTCAGCAGGCCGCCGACGGTAGAGCCGGTATGGCCGGCGAGCTGCTCGGTCGCGTTTCCGAGCAAGCCGGAGAGCGGAATAATTGCCGCGCAGCTCAGAAGAAAAATCACGATCGGCGACGCATGGAGGAGCTCTGCACCGATTGCGAGCGGGACGAAAATCAGCAGCAGGTAGAATCGCTTCATGTAATCGATGAATGGCAGAGGAAGATCAATGAGCGCCCGGTACCAACAGTGTGAAGCCCAGCCGTGTACCGCTGCGGCCGTCCCTGCTGAAGCGCATTCGAACCGAGACGTAGGCGTCCACGGCACTCAGGATGTGATTGGCGATTATCAATCCCGCGGTCTGCTCGGCGCGCTTGAACGCGGCGTTGCTCGCGCTCACGGAACGCCGATACTGCTGAAATCCTTCGGCCGCGCCGATCCAGGACCATTGCAGGTCGGTTGGAACCGCGCGGGTTCTGTAAAAGGCAAGCGCCGACTGAAACTCGGGCGAAGAGGGAGCCGGGGGCGCGTCCGGATCGCGCCAGTAAGTCTGCCGCGCGAGGAGCCAGATCGAACCGTTATAGGTCGCCGGGTCCGCCTCCGGGTCGAGATCGCCTCCCGGAACTCGGTCGTAGGCACCGCTTGCGGCAAACTTCTCCATTCGTTCGTAGTAATCCCAGTCGCCCCCTGGACCGGCGGGATTGAACGCGGCGCGTGCGACACGCGAGAGCTCACGATATCGGTCGCGGAACCTGTTTCCATCGCTCTCTTGCCTGGAGTACCGAATCCAGCCGAGTGCCTCGACTCCGGCATAAATGAATGCACGGCCACTCTTCAGCAGCGCCTGGCCCGCACCGGGAATAACCGCTGATGCCAGCGTCGCAGCAGCCAGTGACGGTCCCCGGCGGTCTGGTGCCGGGTCCGGCGATTCGGCAGAAACCGCGAATCCAGCACGGGCTTGCGCGAGCGATTGACCGCCGGCGCTCAGCGGCAATAGAGCGGCACATGCCACACCAAGAATAGGGACGAATCCGGTCCGAGCCGTTCTTCGCATTCAGAACAGGTAACGAAGCGAGAGATAGGTCGGAGTTTGGCCCGCGTCCGCCGACAGCCCGCCAAACGTGCGGGCAATGTCGAACATCAATCGTCCTGCAACGACGCCAAATCCCAGCGCCGTCCGTGCGCCGTTCGCGTCGTTGGCGACATAGCCGCCTCGAAGATGAATGTTTTTTTCGTAAGCGAGGTCGGCGCCGATCCGTGCCGCAGGATGGTCGATGTCCTTGTCCGACACCACCGCGGCAGCGATGCGCAGCTCGGTATCAGCAACAAGGGCGGCGATGAAGGGAACCTTGTATTCCGCGCCAAGCTCGATGCGCGTCGGCAACGGGTCCGCCTGCTCGCTGTCGTTCACCTGCAGCCGCGTGCCGACATTTCTCACCGCCGCACCGACCACGAACTGTGAGTCCGATGGAACGTCGTACTGCATCCCGAAGTCGACTGCGCTCGAGGTCGCGGTGAAAGTCGAGACGTTGGTGCACTGGCCTGAGCAGTCGACGCGGTATTGAAGTCGCTTGTAGGTTACGCCGGCGTTTACGCGCTTCCCGAGAGCGGCACCGTACGTGGCGGCGAAGAGAATGTTGCGCGGTAGAACTACGCCGATCGGCACTCCTCCCGGATCCGTTATCTGCTGGTCCCCGAAGTTGAGCACGTTCACCGATAAGGCGAGAGCGCCGACGTCAGCCGTTGGATACAGGACGGTTATCGCGTCGCCCGTCGCCGCAATTGTCTGCGAGTGGTGAATTCCGATCTCCTTCTTGTTCTGGCGCGCGATTGCCGAAGGGTTCCACCACACGGCCTCACTTCCCGGCTGTTCGGCGACCATCGCCTGCCCCATGCCGACGGCACGGGCGCCGACCGGAAGGAGCAGAAAGAGCGCTCCGTCGGTGCTGCTACCCGTCTGCGCTTCCGCAGCGGCTGCCGGAAACGCCACCACAACGAGCGATCTCACTACATGCCTGTGGAAGCCGGCCAAACGTCGGCGCCAACGATCGAGAGAGGAGTTCATCACACTGCGCCGATATCGCTCGCGAGCGAGCGCTACAGCGGCGTTGCCTCGTCGATGAGCATTATCGGGATGTCGTCCCGGATGGGATAGCGCAGCGAGCACGCGTGACAAATGAGGCTGGCTTCAGCCTCGCGATACTCGAGATCGCCCTTGCACTTGGGGCAAACAAGAATTTCCAGAAGCTGAGGATCGAGACTCATGCGCCCTTGTCCTTTGCGATGTGATAGCCGAGGCGCTCGAGCGCGGTAGTGCTCCGGCGCCAGTTCGGTAAAACCTTTACCCACAAATCGAGGTAGACGCTTTCGCCAATGAACGCCTCGACCTTCTTGCGCGCTGCCTTCCCTACCTCCCGGATGCGCGCGCCACTGGCTCCGATGACGATTCGTTTCTGACTTTCGCGCTCCACGTAGATCACTGCTCGAATGTACACAGGCGAGCGGCCCTCGCGGAACTCCTCGACGCCGCAGGCGACGCTGTATGGAATTTCGTCGTGCAGCTGCTCGAGCACCGTTTCGCGAACGAGCTCGGCGACAAAGAATCGAACGGATTGCGTGCTGATCTCGTCGTCGGGATAGAGAAACGGACTCTGCGGCAGATGAGAATCGAGTCGCGCGAGAAGCTCCGGAATTCCCTCCCCGGTGACAGCAGAGATGAAAGCTGCATCCGGGTGCTCCCCTGCCAGGCGGCGATGTTCTGCAGCAGCTAGCAGGTCGATCTTGTTGAGCACCAGGATGACTGGCGCGCGCGGAGGGTGATCCAGTCCCGCTACCTCCGTCAGAGGCCGAGGCGAGCCGGCCGTCGCATCGGATATGTAGGCGATTACGTCGGCGTCGGCCAGCGCAACGAGCGCGGTGGATCGCATCGACTGCTGAAGTGCGTACACCGGCTCGAGGAGCCCAGGCGTGTCGAAGACAATCATCTGGGCGGTGGCGGTGGTGTGGATTCCCACGATGCGATCGCGAGTGGACTGCGGCTTGCGGCTTGTGATCGCGAGCTTCTGCCCGATGATCCGGTTGAGCAGGGTCGATTTACCGGCGTTTGGTGCGCCGGCCACGGTTACGATTCCAGCGCGGGTGCCGGATTGTGTGTCGGTGCCGGGGGCCATCGGCTAAGTATAAGGCGAGCCGCCCGCCCCCGTGCGTACCCTAGCCACCCGCTCAGGAAGCGGTGCCTTCCGCCATAGCAGCCAGAGGAGCAGTCCAACGAGAATGAACAGCGGAATCGGGGACGGATTGGCTGCAAGGAACGGCGCATACGCTCCCGACATCTTGCGAAGCACCGTCAGCCATGGGAGCTCGAGGCCGCTCGTAAAGATGCGCGCCAAGGCTGTGGGGACTGCTTCCCGGGTCATCGC
The DNA here is from genome assembly GCA_035633115.1 of Gemmatimonadaceae bacterium. NCBI lineage: Bacteria > Pseudomonadati > Gemmatimonadota > Gemmatimonadia > Gemmatimonadales > Gemmatimonadaceae > Gemmatimonadaceae bacterium. Next base: position 517,738 of record DASQFN010000047.1, read on the forward strand.
AACGGCCCACGAGATGATCACGGCCGGCACGACGAGCGCTGCGGCCGCCCGCCACGGCAGCCGAAGAAGCACCGGAACCAGCGCAATGAAAAGGAGCGGAACGGCCGGAACCATGTAGCGGACGCCTGTGTTGAATTGCATGGCGGCGAATTGTACCGAGCTCGCAAACACGTATAGCGCCGCGCTCCCAGCGAAGATCAACGCCAGCTCGCTTGGCGCGGGTCCGCCGTCACGCTCGCGGCCGCGGATGAAAGGCGCGGCCAGCGCGCCCAGCAGCATCGGACAAAAGACGAACAGCCCGTACTCTGGATCGAAAAGATTCCCAGACAGCAGGCTGAGGCTCGGGATCGTGAAGCCGTGCCAGCCGCGCACGCTGAATTCTGTCGCCGGAATGTATGCCTGCGCGGGAAGCCATGGGTTTCCGAACGCGGCCCATTGGTAGATGCTCAGCAGCAGCAGCGGCCCGAGAGCGCCGGCAATCAACAGGAGAGGCCACCTGAATGCGAGCGTTTTCCCGCCTCGCCGCCATCCTTCCCAGATGCACCACACGCCGAACGCAACAGCCAGTGCGACACCGCTGTAATCACACAGCACGCAAAGGCCAAGCAGCGCCCCCGCGCCAATAATCCGCGCGTCCTGACGATTTTTCGGCGCCTCCTCGGAGTCACGACCCTCGGCCGAGCTGCTCGCGGAGGGGCGAAGACCAACAACCAGCACGTACGCGATCAGCACCGCATGAGTGACGATTGCGTTCTGGTTGAGGAACGCACTGCGAAAGAAGATCGGCGTTCCGAATGCGTAAAGCAGAGAGAGCCACAATGCCTTGCGCTCATCGCGAAGTCGCGCGCGGAGGAACAGAAACATCACCAGCGCGCCGAGTGCGCCGAGCGGAACCATGAGTCCGGCGTGCATGCTCGCCGCGGCGAGCGCCAGCTTCACGTCGAGCCCCCTGCGCCGCGACTCGTTCATAAACGTCGTTCTGTTCGGGCGCGGATCGGCGTAGGTTGCCGCCGGCTTCGGACGAGCGAGCTCGGGCTTCGCACGGAAGATTCCTGCGATGACGGGACGGGCTATCGCGTACGGAATCGCGCCGAGCATCGACGCGCCTGGATTGCTGTTGATGTATGAGCCCTTGCCCGGGATCTCGAAGAGATCCGGGTGCAGACCGAGGTACTCGTCGACACGAACCGAGAGCTTCTCGCCGAGCGCGATTGCCAGGTAGGTCTCGCGCACGACATTGGAGGCGAAGTGGATCGAGTACACGATCCAGACTGTGATGAACAACCGCGCCGCGACGGACAGTCGCGGCGACCGCTTGGTGCCTCCGGACGATCGGCTCATGTAGAGCTGTCGAATCTACCATCTGCATCGTGTCTCGACACCGGAGGAGACCAGCATCATCTTGTGCTCCCGTGACGGGCATCCTCACAAAACAGCCACGCTCTGTAGGGGAGGAGCCGGCGGCAGCCACATCATCCGCGATCCCCACCGGCAGCCGCCGCGGTCCGCTTCTTCAGCTCGCCCCGTCGGATCCGGATGTGTCTCCCAGGAGCTTCGGAGCGATCCTCGCAATCGTTCTCGTCGGTGCGCTGATTGTGCGGTTGTATGATCTGGGTGACGGACTGTGGTACGACGAGATCGACACGCTCGTTCATTACGTCCGTCGTCCATTTACTGACCTCGTCAGCATCTTCGACAACAGGAATCAGCACGTTCTCTACTCGGTGCTCGCGCATTGGAGCACGGGAATCTTCGGCGAGAGCGCCTGGGCCCTGAGGCTGCCTGCGGCACTCCTCGGCGTCGCCAGCATTGGAGCACTCGCCTGGTTCGGCGCAATCGTCGGTTCGCGCGCCGAAGCGCTCGCCGCCTCCGCGCTGCTCGCTTTCTCGTACCATCACGTGTGGTTTTCGCAGAATGCGCGCGGCTATACGGGGCTGATGCTCGCCACTCTGATTGCAAGCGGATTGCTCGTGAAAATGACGACCGCAACCACACGGAGGCCCGGGCCTGCGGTGGCGTACGCGGTGACCATGGCGCTCGCCGTTTACATCCATATGACTGCAGCCTTGATCGTTATCGGCCACGCGATCTGGTGGTTCGGGCTGGTGACTTTGCGGCGCGAAAAGCCGGCCTGGCCGGAAGCATGGCTTCCGCTCATCGCGTTCGCGCTCTCCGCCGTCATTGGCCTGCTCCTCTACTTGCCGGTTTTGTCTCAGCTCGTCCCGACGCTGCTTGCGCCCTCGGTCGGCGGTGCTACGGCAGAATGGATGAACCCGTTGTGGTTCGTTGCGGAAACAATCCAGGGGCTAGCCCGCGGTCTTCCCGGTGGCTGGCTGACATTAGGCGTGGCCGCAATCATCGGTCTCTGCGGACTCGTCAGCTATGCGCGGCGCACCCGGGCGTTAACCGCTCTGATGCTGCTTCCCGCAATCGTGACGGGAGCGGTCATGCTCGTCGCAGGGCACAATCTCTGGCCAAGATTCTTTTTTTTCGCAGCTGGCTTCGGCGCCTTGATCGTGATCCGCGGTGTATTCGTCGTGGCGAAAATCCTGTGGCCGTCGAGAGCGCGTGCGCTCGCGCTCGGCGGTGCCGGGCTACTCGTCCTCGCGAGCGCCACCACAGTGCCTCGAGCGTGGCAGCCGAAGCAGGATTATCTCGCCGCGCGGAGCTTCGTGGATCGCACGAGTCGTCCGGGCGATGCCGTCGTCACGGTCGATATGACTGAGGTACCGTTCATCGACTATCTTGGCCGCCCGTGGATGCTCGCGCTCAACCGCGAGCAACTGGCTGCAATCGAGACGCAACATGCGCGGACGTTCGTTCTACTTACCTTTCCAGTGCGAGTCGCCGCTATCAATCCCGAATTGCTTGCCCATATCCGCAGCAATTACACCAAAGCCGCTGAATTCCCCGGTACCGTTGCCGGAGGCGAGATCATTGTGATGACGAGATAATGCGCGAGCCGGAACAGAGCAGCGTCGGAATCGTCGAGAAGATACTCGACCCGCGCGACCGCGCCCTGCGGCGCGAGGTGTCGGTCGTAATCCCGGCATACAACGAGGCCGCACATGTCGCGTCGCAGATCAAGAGCGTGCGCGACGTGATGGAAAACAGCGGATGGCGATATGAGCTAATCGTCGTCGACGACGGCTCCACCGACGGCACGGCCGAGCAGGCTGCGATGGGAGAGGGAGCGCAGGTGCTTCGTCACCGCCGAAATCGGGGTTACGGGGCGGCACTCAAGAGCGGAATCCACGCGGCACGCTACGACTGGATCCTCATCACCGACGCGGACGGAACCTATCCTCCTTCGGCGATTCCCGAGCTGCTTGCCGTCGCTGCGGGCGCCGAAATGGTTGTCGGTGCCCGAATCGGCGCATCAGTTCAGATACCCGTCGAAAGGAAGGCAGCAAAGTCGTTCCTCCGCTGGCTGGCGAGCTACCTCGCGGGCACAGACCTGCCCGACCTCAATTCCGGTTTGCGATTGATGCGAAAGGATCTGGTGGAGCGTTACGAGCACCTGTTACCCTCCGGCTTCTCATTCACCACGACGATTACCCTTGCCGCCGCGTGCAATGACCATCAGGTCGAATACGTTCCAATCGACTATCACACGCGTCTCGGAAAATCGAAGATCCGCCCGCGACAGGCCTACGATTTCACGATACTCATTCTCCGCACCATCGTCTTCTTCAATCCTCTGAAGGTTTTCATTCCGCTCGGCGTTGTGCTTGCTCTCGCGGGATTCGCGAAATTCGCGTATGACCTCACGAAGAACAATCTTTCGGAAAGCGCGGTTCTCGCGCTGCTCGGCGCACTCATCATCTGGTCTGTCGGGCTCCTCGCCGATCAGAATGCCCGCATAGCTTCGCACCGAAAATGAAGCTCTGGCTCAGGATCGCAGTGAGCGGCGGATTGCTTCTGCTCCTGCTCCTGTTCCTCCCCTGGGACACCGCTCGAGCCGCGATCGGTCGACTACCATTCTCATTATGGATGGGGGCGCTCGCAGGGTTCATCGCGGGCCATTTCCTCGGTGTGCTGAAATGGCGCGTGCTTGTGAACGTCGACGGCGGCCGACCGCTCCGAATGCTCGATGCCGTGCGGTGCTACTCGGCGGGCCTCTTCGCAAATCTGTGCCTGCCAAGCATCGTCGGAGGTGATGTGTTGCGCGCGGCTCTCGCCGCCAGGGTGACCCGAAGTCCGGAAGCAGCGGTGCTCGCGGGCGTGGTCGATCGGATAATCGATGTGGCGACTCTCGGACTCCTTATCGCGGTCGGCGGAGTCTTTGCGCGAGATGCTATTCCGGCATGGGGCCGTGGCGCGCTGACGATTTCCCTTCTCGTTGTCGCTCTGATAGTTGTGGTTTTTCTGCCTTTGCTGGTCCGACGACCTTTGGAGCAATGGCCCCGCCGTTTCCGGCGCCGGATCGGCCGCGGCCTCGTTGCGCTGAGGAGCGTCGCGCGCAATCCCGGAAGCGCCTTCATTTCATTGACGCTGTCCGTGATAATTCAGAGCTCATTCGTGCTGCTCAATGTCGCCATCGGACGCGCGATCGGAATCAATGTTTCGCTCGCCGTGTGGTTCGTCGTCTGGCCGCTGGCAAAGGTCGCCGGGCTTTTGCCAATCAGCCTTGGCGGTCTCGCGGTGCGCGACGCTGCCTTTGCCGCGCTCCTTGTTCCGCTCCGTGTACCGGTCGCGCTCGGCATCCTGGCGTCGCTTGTGTGGCAGTCGGTGCTGATTGCGGGCGGCCTTCTCGCTGGCGCCGTGTGGTGGATCATCGCGAGATGCGACACTGCCGAGTCGCGTTCGACTGTCAATGCAGTCTCGCCGGTCGCACCCGGTTGATCCGATGCGGAAGCCACACATAGTAATCCTCGGCGCCGGCCCGGCCGGCGTTGGAGCGGCATATCGTCTTCGCCGTGAGGACCGGGCACGCGTCACCGTCATCGAGCAACAAGCGGTGGTGGGAGGAAACGCAGGAAGCTTCGACGCGGGCGGACAGCGGCTGGACTATGGAAGCCATCGCCTTCACCCCTCCTGCGACCCCGCAATTCTCGCTGATATTCGCACGCTCCTTGGCGACGATCTCCTCAATCGGCCGCGCCACGGACGCATACGACTCCGTGGCAAGTGGATCCACTTTCCACTCGCGCCACTTGATCTGCTGCTGAAACTCGACCGGAAGTTTGCAGTGCGGGCGCTGCGGGATATGACTATCGGCAGGGTCACACGCCGCGCGCGACAAGCCGATGACACGTTCGCATCTGTGCTGCTTGCCAGCCTCGGCCCGACGATCTGCGAAGAATTCTACTTTCCTTATGCCAGGAAAATCTGGGGGCTCGAGCCCGACGAGCTTTCAGGTATTCAGGCGCGGCGTCGCGTGTCCGCAGGGTCGTTTGGCAAACTTATTCGCAAGGTTTTTTCAGGAATTCCCGGCATCAGATCAAAGAGTACGGGTCGTTTTTTTTATCCGCGCCGGGGATACGGCCAGATCAGTGAGGCCTACGCTCGAGCGGCACACGAGCTCGGCGCCGAGTTTCTCATGCAAACCAGAGTTATATCCATCCGGCGAAGCGAAGGCGCTGATGCAGGCTGGAACCTGACCGCAATTCGGAACGATGGCTCCGTAGCGATGGAGGCAGACCAGGTGTGGTCCACGATTCCGATCACGTTGCTTTCGCGTCTCATTGGCCCGGAGCCGGATCCGGCTGTCCTCGACGCAGCCGGCGGGATCAAGTATCGCGCAATGCTGTTGATCTATCTCGGGGTCCCGACAGACCGGTTCACTGAATATGACGCGCACTACTTTCCGGGCGCCGATGTAGTGATCACGCGCCTCTCCGAGCCCAAGAATTACTCGGCGAGCGACGAGCCGCGCGGACGAACAACACTTTGCGCGGAGCTGCCCTGCTCTGTCGATGACCATTGGTGGAACATGAGCGATGCCGCGCTCGGCGAGCTCGTTGCGAGCGACCTGGATCGCGCCGGCATTCCACTGCCGGCTGAGCCAGTGGCGGTGCATGTCAAACGGCTACGGCACGCCTATCCGATTTACGAAAGCGGATACGAAGCACCGCTCGAGACGCTCGACTCATGGGCCGAGTCGCTTCCTGATCTTCTGACATACGGCCGACAAGGGCTCTTCGCCCACGACAACACCCACCACGCGCTTTTCATGGCTTACAGCGCCGTGGATTGCCTCGCCGAGGGGGTGTTCGATCGCGCAAAATGGCGTGACTACCGGCGCGTGTTCGCCACTCATGTGGTGGAAGACTAGACGTTCAGCGAGGGTAATCCTCCGCGGCGCAGAGAAATTCCGCCGAGCAATGCCAGCGTCGCCACATATCCAGCCACGCCCGTCAGCACCGCGATCCAAAGCGTTTCCGGTGCGATGACGATCAGCATCGTCGCCATAACGGCTGCCGCTACTGTTGCCTTCCAGAATCGACTCAGGATTGTCACGGGAATTCCGTATTCGCGAACTGCTAACACGGCGACGATCATCCTGGCCGTTTCCGTCACGACTGTCGCCACCGCGGCCCCTGCCAATCCAAACGGCGGAATGAGCAGCAGGTTGAGCACTATGCTGAGCGATGCCGCCAATGCCGTGAGACGAAAAATCTTATCCTCTCGTCCGCGTGCGAGGAGTGCCATTACCGGAACGTCCCTGAGCAGGGATACGGGGATTGCCCATACGAGAATCCGCAGAGCTGGCGCAGATTCGGTGTAACCGCTCCCGAAAATCGATTCGATTATCTGCGCCGACAATAGGGCTCCGCCAACCGCGATTGGCAGCCCGACGGCGAAGACGTGAGCGGTCGCGGTGTGATAAACCTCTTGATGATCCGCAAGTACGGCACTTGTTCTCGTAAGACCGGGCAGCAGCGTGAGAAAATACGCTGCACCCAGATTGGCTATGAAGCTCACCAGTGTATATGCTACGGCGTATAGCCCGACGGATTCGCGGTCGCGCAGGAACCGCAGAAAGATCAGATCCGAGTTGTAGATGAGAAGGCCGAGCAGAGCGCTGCCTACGAGTGGTACCGCGCGGGTGACGAGAGGACGAACCGCCGTCCAGTCGAATGTGATGGGAAGACGAATACCCTGCCGAGCCACCCACCACAGGAGTATCCCAGCGGCAAGGGCATCTCCGATGAATTGCGAGACTGGGGCAAATAATAGATCTGCGCGGCTCCGAACGAGCACGATGACGAGCACGACCATCATCGCCTCTCCTGCTGCCCGTGCTGCTGCAACCACGTGCGTCCTTTCCAGTCCAACCAATATCCAGCGTGCGCTCGCTCCCACCGGAATGAGCGTCAGGGCGAACATGGCCAGCACGAGATCGTCGGGATGAGGAAGGAGGATGATCGCGACGGCTGCTACAATCGCGGCGAGTACCACCGCAACCGCAAGGCGAAGCGTGATGAGCGAGGGCGCTCGCGCGATTGTAGCTTCCGGATCGGCAGCCATCTCGCGAACTCCAATGCCGAGGTCTATTCCGCCGTCGACAATTCGGGCAAGATAGATCAGAATCGCTGTCGAGAAGCTGATCGTTCCGTATAAATCCGCGCCAAGTGTACGGGCGAGGTAGACGGTGCCCGCAAAAGCGATGATACGCGCTCCGCCCTCGGCCGACGTGAGCGCCAGAAATCGTGGTACGATTGGATCGCTAGAGCGGACGATAGATCACCAGCCCGCAATACACCAACCAGGCAGTCGCTACAAGAAGAAGCTGCCGGTCGTTGAGAAGCGTGTGCGTTGGACTGCCGCCTTCACGCTGGTGCACCAGGAACAGGTAGCGAAATACGCCGTAGAGTACGAACGCCGCGCTGTAGCTGAGCAGGTTCGTGCCGACGGCATTCGCCGTTGCCGACTCCAGGGTGTACATGATGTAGCAGATGACCGTCACCGACAGCAGCACCATCGACATCTGATCCAGGAACGCGGGCGTGTATTGAGCCAGCACGCCGCGATGGCCCGCCGATTCGTCCCCCAACAGAACCAGCTCATGCCGTCGCTTCGTGAATCCGAGGTACAACGCGAGCAGGCCGCCACACAGTAGAAGCCACACCGAGGGCTCAACGTCGACCGCTGCTGCACCCGTGAGAAGCCGAATCACGAAGAACGAGGCGATCACAAAGACGTCGAGAACAACGACCTCCTTGAGACGCCACATATAGAGGACGTTGAGCGAGACATAGAGCGAGATGAACAACACAACAGATCGACTGACCGTCGACGCGAGCGCGAGACCCGCGAGAATCAGCGCAAGGCCGCCGAAGATTGCACTCCTTGTGGCGATGCGGCCCGCTGCAACAGGGCGCGCGCGTTTGATGGGATGAATGCGGTCTGCGTCCCGGTCCATCACGTCGTTAATCGCGTAGACGCCGCTCGACACAAGGCAGAACGCCGCGAATGCCAGAAGTGCCTGCGTCAACGCCGGTGGATCGAACGCCCTGCCGGAAAAGAGAAGCGGCCCGAGTACGAACAGATTTTTTATCCAGTGGGCCGGCCTGAAAAGACGAAGCCAGTCCGCGCTCATGAGATGTATCCGAGCCCGCTCAGTCGCTCGCGAATTGCTTCCTCTGCATCGGCTGATGTGGCGCGTTGATGGGAGATTCCCGCCAGGGATCCGCCAAAGAGCGAACGGCCCTGAAACGAATCGGGTATCTCATATCCGCCGACCTCCATCAGCGTAGGCGCGATGTCCAGAAGCTTGGCATTCTTTATCTCACCAAGCTCTGGGACATTCGGCGCAGCCAGGACAAACGCGCCAAACTGCGCATGATTGCAGTGGTCGGGGCCTGAATCGTTTTCGCGCAGGTGAACAAGGCCGCGATAACCTACGCCGCCGATCGATCGCCAATCCAGACCGCCGAAGTGAACGACCAGATCAGGCGCGACGTTCCGCACTTCTCTATAGATCTCTTCCGGGCGAAAGACCAGAGTTCGGAGCTCCTCTTCGTCCGGGCCCGCCACCGCTTCGAACCGCCGCTTCATCTCGTCGCGAAAGCTTTCGTACTCATCGGGCTCGATGACGCCCTGCGGCTCGCGATCCTTCACGTTAAAGAACACACGCGCGTAATAGCCACCCTCGCTCCACACCTTCGTGCGACCCCAGTCGATCTTCAGCTCGCCGAACGGAGTCACTGCGTCGGGATAGCTCTCGAGCGTCAGCAGCCCCTGTTCGACCAGCCACTCGTTGACGCAGAATCCGCCCTGCAGCGCCTGTGCACCGTGGTCGGAAACAACGAGCACCGCTGTGTCGTCATCGAGCAGCTCCAGCAGCATGCCGATCTCTTCATCGAGGTGAGCGTAGAAGGATGCGATCACCGTCTCATACGGGTTGCCGGCCTCGTAGTCGGGGTGTTTCGGATCCATGTACTTCCAGAAGCCGTGATGCACCCGGTCGAGAGCGATGTTGACGAAATGGAAGTAGTCCCACTCCGCGTTCTTCAGGTAATGCCGCACCACCGTGAACTGCCGGCGGCTCATCTCGAAGATCTGGTCGCGCAGCCATTCCTTGTCGTCCGTCCGGAAGCCCTTGACGTCGACCATGTATTCACCGACGAGTGATTTTATCTCGTCCTTCACCGCCGGAGGATGCGTGTATTCCTCATCCACGCTCGGCGTCATGAAGCATCCCACGCAGATTCCGTTGACCTTCCGCGGAGGGAACGACGGCGGCACACCGATCAGCACCGCCTTCTTTCCCTCGAGGGCCAGATGATCCCAGATCGTCATTGCCTTGAACGATCTCGAGTTTGCGATCGAAAGGTTCGCGTACGTGTGATCGGCACGGTTGCGGAAACCGTAAACGCCGAGTGATCCAGGGTCCTGGCTGGTGACCATGCATTGCCATGCGGGAATCGTGATCGGGGGAATTACGCTCTCCAGCCTGCCATAGCAGCCACTTGCCATCAGTCGGCGGATGTTTGTCAGCTTTTCGTTGCCGAACAACAGCTCGGGTGCGGCGCAGTCGAGACCGATCACCAGAATCTTCATGTAAGGAGCGACTTCCCTTCCATCGCCGCGCCTTTCGGCAAGCCGAGGGCGTCGAGTATCGTCGGCGCGAGATCGACGAGACGGGCGGAGTCGCCGTCGAACGGCCGGTTCATGAAGAGAATGCCGGGAACCAGAGTTGGATCGATGATGTGATCGCCGCCCCACTTCTTCACGTTGTCTTCGCAGAGACCGGTGGGGACGCCGCCGAGGGCGGTTGCCCACGACACGCGGTATCCTTCCGCAAAATTGACGACCAGATCCGGCGATTCGGCCGAGTACGCTCCCGAGTACACCTCCTGCCGAGACGAAACGCTCCGAATCGCGACGCTTCCGCGATCGGGATCAGCAAATCCCGATAAGCCGCGCCTGATATCAGACATGACTGACCCCACGTCCTCAGGGGTAACTATCCCGTCCCGCTCCCGACCGGCGAGGTTGAGGTAGATGCTTCCGAGGCCCAAGGCATAAGCGCGTGTTCCGGCCCAGTCGACATTGCGCATGAAATCTCCAGCCTCTTCGCCTGGTGAGACCCCGTCGCAAAGCTTCAGGAAGCCGTTCTCCCGGAGCCAGCTGTTCAGATGGACTCCGCGCTGGAAGCTGTTGAACCCGTGGTCGCTCAGCACGATGAAAAGCGTGTCTTCGTCAGACGCAGACATCGCTTTTCCAACGACCTCGTCGCACCGGCGGTAATGATCCTCAATCACATGCGTAAAATCGACCGGATTTTCCCCGCTGCCGTCGGATGCATTCGCGGGATGATCCGGCTCGCGAAACCGCCAGAACATGTGCTGAATTCTGTCGGGCGTGTCGAAGAGACAGAAGAAAAATCCGTTATCGAGACGCTCGAGCTCGTGGAGCATCATCGCTTCTCGCTCCCGCATTACCTGCTCGCACTGATCGAGGTACGCGGCTTCGCCGAAGCGACCATTAGAGAGACCGTTGTGGTCCTCCACCATGCCTGTCGTGTGGAAAGTGCCGACACTGCGCGTGAGCTCACCCGCATACTCCCACGGTGAGCTTATCGGAAACATCGGCGCTGCTGGATCGAAATTGACCGGCGATGCGTAGAGCTCGATGTCCGGTTCGAGGCGCACGAGAAAAAACCGAAGCATTCCCCTGACCGACTGAAGCATCCCGCTTTTGAATTTGATCTTCAGCCACTCGCTCCATTCCCCCTGGCGCACCTCGAGCTTCCCCGGCTCACCGCTCGACTCCACCAACAGCCGATTCGTGCTTCGCTCAACGTCCAGCCTGATCTCAAACCGCAGGTCGGGCGACTGACCGGAGTCACGCTTTGGGTTCCTCGGGCCTATGACGTGGGTTACCAAAGTCTCGTCCGCTTCGCTCGGGAGCTCGATGACGTTCTCGCTTTCGCCCGCCTTCACACCACGTTTCGAGGTGTAGAACGTTGCCGTCCCGAGCCCGCCTCGCAGATCGGGAACGCCCATGCCCGCGAGCGCTCGACCATCGAGTTTGTCCGGGGGGTAAGTGCAGGGGCACCGCAGCACCACCGACGGAATCCCCGCTTCGGTGAGAAGGTTCCATACCGTCACGCCACGCCTCAGGTTGACCGCCTTTGGCGGAAGAAACGGGCTCTTCTGCTCGTAGCTGTTGAGCGCCAGGTCAGGCAGATACGTCTGCGGATCGCGCCGGATGAAATCGAAGATCCCATGCCCCCCCGGGTTGGTCCCGGTCGCAAAGCTGGACCATGCAACCGGTGTTTGCGCCGGATATGTAGTCCGCACCCGCGAATACCCACCGAGATCGCGGAGCCTCGCGAGGTTTGGCAGCTCCCGCCGCTCCAGCATCGGCTCGACAATCTTCGGCTCGAGCCCGTCGAGCCCGATCACGATCACTTTCTTCACCTGCGTGATCATCCGGCTGGCACGCAACTCAGAAAAACGCGGGGCCGGCGATCACTCTTTGGAAGCGTCGCCCGAAAATCTGCGCCTGACTGCCGAGTACCCGCCGCGCACCAGTCCGACAAAGCGACGCCAGAACATCAGTATGAACCCCGTTATCGCTGCGATAGCGGAGGCAAAGGGAAGAACTGTGTCAGGCCCTATGTACATCGTGAATCTCCCCGTCTTCGGCTGATCCGATGCTGTTTATGGTGCAAGCGTCAATTGCGTCAGGGCTTACCGGCTGCCCTGCGCAACCCGACTCAAACCTACTCATCTTATGCTTGGCTGCCCACGGTGCGCCGTGAGCGCCTCACAGGCGGGTCAGGGGTGAGGCACCCGATCGTCTGCAATAACGCGCCTCCCGGTTCGGATTGCTGAATCGAGCGCGTGACGAGCGATCGCCAGCTCTGCGTTGCCATTCTTCGCTCGGGCCAGATCCCTCGTTTCCCAAGGATCGGCAACGATGTCGAATAGCTCCTCGCGTCCGTCGCCGTTCCGTATGTAGTGGTTTTTTCCGACGATGATCGACTTCATGTCCCCCTTCGCCACTGCATACCAGGACGGAGCGTTCTCCGGGCCGGTGACTCCGGTCAAGACGGGAGATACCGGAATGCCCGGCACACTCTCCGTCGAGCGCCATCGTGACGCAAGCGAGTTGCCGGGCAGGCCACCTTGGCGTCCTGGGGCCAGAAGATCCAACACTGTTGCCGGCAGATCACGCAACGTCACCGGATCACCGATGACTGTGCCGCCGGGAATGCGGCCCGGAAAGGCTATCAACAGGGGGACGTGCAGCCCCGGCAGATAGAGTCCGTTGCCATGACCTGCCCAGCCATGTTCGCCGAACTCTTCACCGTGATCTGAAGTGACGATGACCAGGGTATTGGCGAGCGCGCCTCGGGTCTCCAGTCCCTTGAGAAGGATGCCGAGCTGACTATCGACGTACGAGATCGACTGGTCATAGGCGTCACGAAGTCCCTCGAGCTCCGCACTCGTTTTCCTGTGGCCTTCACGCATCTCTCGCGTCGGTGGCTCCGTACCGGAGAACAGGCGGTTGTGCGGCGGTGGAGCGACATAGGGCGTATGAACATCGAAATAGTTCACGAAAACGAAGAAAGGCCGTGACCCGCGGGATGGAACCCAGTCCAGCAATCGCCGGTTCACTTCAGGCGCAGCCATCCGTCCCGGCCGGTGATAGCTCGTCGTCAGGCGATTGATAGCTCGGACGAGCGCGTCACCGAGCTTCGACGTCGCGATGATCGCCGCAAAGCCGAATTTGCGCGATTCGTAGTGCAGGAAGCCGCGGCTCAAGCCGAACTCCGGCTTACCGTAGAAGTTGTTCGCCACGAATCCTGCGGTCGCATAACCGCGATTACGCAGGACTTCAGCCAGAGTGGGATACGTGGCGTCGAGCGGAACGTCCCAGTCTGCCGACAGTTCGTGCGCGTAGCGCCCAGTGAACATGGAGGCATGCGACGGCAGGGACCACGGCGCCGTCACTATCGCCCTTTCGAACTTTACGGAGTGTGCGGCAAACCGCTCGAGCTCCGGGCTTGTTCGGCGTCCATATCCATAAACACTGAGGCTCGGCGCGCGCACCGCATCCAGCACGACGATTAGAACGTTCGCTGCATTTGCCGGCGCCGGGCCCAGCTTCGAAAGTGCGCGACGCTCCATCAACGCACGCGTCACGAACATTGAAAAGGCGATCAGTCCGACGGCACCCACGGCCGGCCACGTCAGCCGCCTCGCGACGTGTCCGATTCGATCGCGCCTTCCGCCGATTACGTCAGCGAAACGAACTCCGATGCCAGCGCTGAGGACTGCACTCACGACCTCGTGAAGCATCCGAAAATGAAACAGCATTGCCAGAACAGCGGCTGCGGTGAACGCAGCCAGTGCAGCGCGTCCAAGCCAGTCGCCGCGCCAGCGGGTACTGGCAACTCCAAAGAACGCGCCGACGCCACCGAGCAGAAGCAGATTGGCGGCTGGCAGCATCCATAGGAGGTCCACCCCGAAATCATGGTGCGAGGGTTGATGGAGCACGAAAGCGATGAACCATCTGAGGGCGAACTCAGCCAGGCCCGTTACAACACCGAAAAGCACTCCCAACACAACGAAGTCGCCTCCCCGCTTCCACGGCGGATCGGACGCGAGGCTGTGCGGCGCGCTTGCCGTCTTTGCGTTAGGTTCGACCGCGTCTCCTCCATCGACGACTGCTTCGCTCAAAGACTTGTACTCCACGTTTGACGGGACACTCTTCCAGCTCGGGTGCTAAAGCATAACATGAGCGCATTTGCCGGCGTCACCCGGAGCGCCGCATGGCTCGTCCTTGGAGCTGTAGGCCAGGCCGCGGCGCTGCAGCTGGTCGAGGCCGGCCCAACGGTCAGGTATCAACATTACGTAGCACCTGGCATGTTGTTGTCGCGGGAGCGTGTAGGCTTTCTGGCGATCATCGTCGTTCAGGCGCTGATCTGCTCGATCGCAATGACAACACAGCCGGCGATACGAAACTGGCTTCGCACTACGTTCTCGGCCGGGAAGCTGGTGTGCATGACGCTGGTATTCGTTCTCGCGAGCGCCGCATTGTCGCGATCGCTCCAGGCGTATGCGTTCGAGCTGGCCATGGCGGCTCTGGTTCAAGTTTCTGCGTTCATCACTGTTGTGATGGCGGTGCTGGCTCTTCCGATGCCCGCGCTCCACTCGTTCTGGCGACGCGCCGCAACAGTGCTTGGCGCTGATTCAGGCGATTCACGTCCAACACCGGAAATACAGGACAGATTCGCACTCGTGCAGGCCGTCATCGTGACGATTGTTGCGGCAATTCTGAGCGTCGTTTCGTATGAGCGTCACCCCCACATTCCTGACGAGGTTGCCTACGTCCTCAACGCAAGGTATTTCGCCGCCGGAATGCTTTACATGCCGGCGCCGCCTGTGCCGGCAGCGTTCGACGTGGACCTGATGCAGCTGACGCCCACGCAATGGTTTTCCTCCATGCCGCCGGGATGGCCTGCGGTGTTGGCAATTGGCAGTCGGGTGAACCTTCCGTGGCTGGTCAATCCCCTTCTCGCGGGCATCAACGTCGTCGTCGCTTATGCCTTTCTCCGCGAGATGTACCAGCGTCGCACCGCGCGCCTTGCCCTCCTCCTGTTGTGCGTATCGCCATGGTACCTGTTCATGGGAATGAATTTCATGACGCACACTTTCAGTCTGACGGCAGCACTTGTCGGAGCTCTCGCCGCGGCGCGGTTGATCAGAACGGGGCGCTTTCGCTGGGCATGGATCGGGGGCGCAGCAGTCGGAATACTCAGCCTCACAAGACCCCTCGAAGGCCTGCTTATGTTGATCCTGCTCTCGCTGTGGACGCTGACGACTCGCGCCGCACGACATCGGATAGTGGGCACAGCCTTCATAGTGGCGGGAAGCGTCGTTGTCGGCGCTTTAGTGTTGCCGTACAACAAAGCGTTGACGGGACGCATGACGGAGCTTCCGTTGACCGCCTATGTATCAAGCCATTACGCGCCAGGCTCGAACGATCTCGGGTTTGGACCTGACCGCGGCTGGGGGTGGACCGGGCTCGACCCATTTCACGGGCACGATGCAGCCGACGTGGCGATCAACGCCGCACTCAACCTCTTTGCGGTGAATGTCGAACTTTTTGGCTGGGCCGCCGGATCTCTGGTGTTCATCCTGGCGCTGTTCTCCGGAAAGCTTCACGCGAGTGATTACAAAATGATCGTGGCCATTCCTGGAATACTGTGCGCTTTGAGCCTCTACTGGTTCAGCGGTGGCCCGGATTTCGGGGCACGCTATTGGTTTCTCATGATCCTACCGCTGGTGGCACTGACTGCACGAGGTATTGAAGCAGCCGGCGCGAGCGCCACACCAGACGACAGCGGTTTCCCAGTGCGCTCAGCGCGGTCGCTTTCCGTTGCCGCGATTCTGTGTGTGATGTCTGCGGTGACCTTCGTGCCGTGGCGCGCCATCGATAAGTACCATCATTACCGCGGCATGCGACCGGACGTGCCGCAGCTCGCGAAGGAGCTCGGGTTCGGGAGGAGTCTCGTGCTCATCGAGGGGGAGCGGCATCCCGATTTCGCGTCGGCTGCCGCGTATGAACCGCCTGCACTCGAGGGCGATGCGCCTGTCTACGCCTGGGCTCGCACTCCGCAAATCGCGGCCGACGCAATCGCCGCTTTTCCGGATCGTCCCGTGTGGATCCTCCGGGGGCCGTCGATTACCGGGGCCGGCTATGCCGTTGCCCGCCGCCCCATATCAACGGATGGTGTAACAGGGAACAAGTAGTTCAAGGTTTAGCGCCATAGACCGTGACTACTCCGGCGGCAGGAATGGTCACCGTGAGCGCGCCGCCTCCTTCAATAACCTGAGTTCCCAGTTCAGCCCAGGTTACACTCCTGGTCGTCGCGCTCGCGCCGTACCTGCCGGGCCTCAACCCTCGAACTTCCACACGACCGGGTCTGTCCGCGTGAAGAACGACGACGAGATTCTTGTCCGCGTTGTCAAAAGCCACCGCCCGGACATTGGATGAGGCGCTCTGTGCTCCCAGGCGCTGCGCGCCCATGCGGACATAATGAAAGTACTGACGCAGGTAACGCGTGCGGCTGCCCACTACAGGACGTCCGTCGACGATCCGAAAAAGTTGTGCACCGTTGTCCTCCGTCGGGAAGGCCAGGGTGTACTGCTGCCAGGCCGACACCTGGCCTACAGTCAGGTCCGCGTACAGATCCTCGACGTCGCTCCCGATGTGCTCGAGCATCGCTGTGCGAGCCCCTGCAGACCTGGCGCGTTGAGCGATTAGAGCGAGATCTGCCTCGGACGCGCCCCCGTACCGGTGATAAGACAGCTCTTTAAGGAAAGACTGAACGCCGGGTACACGGTAAATCTCGTCGAGATATTCGATCCCCCGCGAGAGGACCTTCGTTGATGGCGCGACGAATATCGGACGGAAACCGGCTTCAGCAAGTCTGTCAGCAGTGGCGACGATTGCCTGCCCGATCAGCGCGCCACCACTCCACACGGCCACGTTGTCCGGTTCGAGAATGATCTCCACGGCGTCGGGGACGAAGCCAAACCTGTCCCGAAGATGGAGAAAGGTCGCCAGAATGAATTCGGCATACTCTGCAGGTTGAGCGTGTACGTAGACGGGCGGCGGGCACTGACGGAGAAATGCCACGTAATTCAGGCTCACGAACAGCCGCTCGCCGCGCGCCTCGAGACGTTGCTTCATCGGCAGCACCACTCGGACGACCGTCGAATCCAAAACCGAAAAATGGAAGCCAGCTGGATTTATCACTTGCGGATTGTCGTTGTCGTTGACCGTAAGCCAGCGCGCGCACCGCCGTGTAGTTGCCTTAGAAACCGTATAGTCCACCGGGTTTTCCGCCCCGGCGACGATCTCGAGTCGGAGGCGGTTGATACCAAGGGCGTTGGCCGCTTGATCGAAGAGGGGGTTCTTGAATTCTTCGAATCGTGGATCGGCCTGGCCGGCTTGCGCGGTCGCCTCCCAGCCGCTCATCGTCTGGAATCGCGCCAGCGTATCGATCGTCACAATCGCCCGACCGGCGTGCTCCGGGGGCGTTGAATTGCCGTCGCATGCCGCCGTGAATGCCACCGCGCAGCTCAGCGCGCAGGCTGGCACAGTGACGAGCTTGTGCATCAGTATCGACACGCGAGATTGCTCCAGCCAGGTATCAGAAGCCGCAGGTGCGATTGTTCATCGGATATTAACGCCGCGTTCTCATTGGCACGAGCGCGCGAAGCGCGAACCCTAATTCGGTGGAAAGACAACGGCCAGTCGAGAACTCCCAGTGGCGTTTGTCAATGACGTGTCGGCTACGGCCTACTCTCCCGCGTACGCCTCGCTGACTTCGGGCACGGTCATCGCGATCCGGCCTGGGTTGCAGTGACGTTCGCTGCCAGAAGCTCGGCGATGCCTGCCCTCATAGTCGAAATCGATGGCTGCGGTGACAGATGCGTGTCGTCGGGGCGCAACGGTACCCGGATCAAATGCTCGGCCATGCGACCACCGCGGCCGTCACGAAGGTATTCCCATCCTCCCGTCGCGAACGCGATGGAGTTTCGATTGTCGTAGTGTAAGGTCGCGAGTGCCGCGGTATCGCCTCCCGCGCTGGTAATGTCCCCGTCGTTTGTGATGAGCGGCGGGCCATCGAATTGCGGCGTTGAATCACCGGCGAGGAAGGAGACAGTGGCCGGAATGGCGCGCACTGACACCGTGCGTGCGACTACTCGGTGGTTCCTGATGGCCGAGGGCAACACGACGAACAAAGGCACGCGCGTCTGCTCGGGAAAAAGGCTCGTTCCGTGTCCGGCAGGATCACGATCTGCTGCGTGTCGGGCTCCGAACGACTCTCCGTGATCCGACGTGATCACCACAATCGTGTTCTCCAGCAGGCCACGGCGTTCAAGGGTTGCGATCAGGTCCCCGAAGTCCGCGTCCAGCGTTCGAAGCCCTTTCGCGTATGCGCTGACCACCTCTTCAACCGACGCCCTTTTCTCCCAGAAGGGATGATTCAGCTGCCGATGGTGGAAAGCGCGATTGACGTCCATGTAGCAGACATACGCGAAGAACGGCCTGTCGCGCCGTTCGCCGACAAAGTCGAGCAGGTCCGCGCTCACGTCGGACGCGGGCCTTCCGCGTCCGGCATAGTGGAGGCCGATGAAGCGCGATGCCGCGCTGAGCAGACGCCCGTACGCCGTCCTCCTGACATGATCTTCGAGAGTATAGACGTCAAAGCGGTCGAATCCACGGCCGAGGTACTCGGGAGTGATCCAGGAAGAGTTGCTCGAGAACGCTCCAGTGTCATACCCCCGCCGCGAGAAGTACTCGCCGAGGGTCAACGCGCGATCGCTTAGGGCGAGTGAAGGCCAATCCGCACCGTGCTCATGCGGGTAAACTCCGGTGAGGATGGATGCCTGAGCCGGCAGTGACCAGGATGAGACGGACCACGCGTCGTCGAAGCGAACGCCACGCGACGTGAATGCGTCGATGTTCGGCGTGAATGAGGTGCCTCCCGCCCACCAGAAATGATCCCGGCGGACCGTGTCCAGAACGACAAGCAGCACGTTGAGAATGCCTTGAGCCGGCGGTCTCTCTCCACGAAAAACCTCGCCGGCCCGCAGAGCGCCCGCCGTTCCGAGAATGAGTGAGCCGAGGAGCACCGGAATCGCCATCACAAACTTTCGAAGCTTCGTCGCCAGCGCGTAATGACCGCGACTAGCGCGGAATGCCGCGATCCCGCCGCCAGCGGCGAGGATCGCGGCACTCGCCGGATGGAGCACTCTCGGTGCCGAAATCACGCCGAAGACTCCAAGGAACGTGAAGACCGCAACGGCGATGAGGACGTCAGATTCGAGATGACCGGAGCGTGAGCCCGGATCGTCGGCTGGCAGGGATCGACGCTTCACTCGACGAAATGCGAAAAGGATTGCCCTGAGCACACCGGCCAACGCGAGGAAAAGGAGGACATTCAGAAACGGAGCGACCCAGAGCACGTGCACTGAAGTCTTGTAGGGGGCTCCGATTGTGGGAAACTGACGGGTCACTGCGAGCACACCACCTTCGACGATGCCGAAAATTGCTCCGATCCAGATTGCGATCGCAGTGATGTTGGCGTTGCGGATCGAGAACGTCATTCGGGGCGCTTCACTCCCATTCGAGTTGCAAGTTTTTCAGCATCTATGCCGATTGCGCCGAGCGCCCGCTTCATACTGAAGCGGCGGGTCACATGGTGCGCTTCTGCCGTCGGGAACAGGACATCGCGAGGCACATCGTAGATCGGGCTGCCCCCCGGTGCCGGCGGTCTCTGCGCCAAATTCAAGGCATGGAGCACGTCGCTCCGACCATAGAGAGCTCCAAGAGAATCCAGAGCGATCAGCTTCATTCCTGCCGGACGCGGATCGGTGGGCTTTTGAAGCACGTAATTCGGCGGAGCTGCTGACGGAGGTCGGTGGTTGGCGTAGTAGATCCAGGTGGGCGGCGATCCCCCAAAGCTCTCTTTCGGCACCCGCCGGTCCCAGTCGTACGGAAAGACCCGACTGAGGAGTTTGCCCCGCCGGAAAGTTTCGGGTGCAGACCGATCATAACCACGCACGCGGTCCTCGATTGTGAGGCCGATATCGCGCGAGACAAGGTGAGGCCGCGCGTTACGCGGCAGCGATAGCGCTAGAGCAACCAGACTCGACGCTGCCACGGCGGTCATCAGAGCGGGTCGCTGCCATCCGGGCTGCTCGGCCGCGCGCCAGAAGACTACCAGCGGAAGCAACATTGACGGCACGAAATGATGGAGCGACGTATACCCCTGAACGTAGTTTATGATGAAGTATCCGATGCAGACGATGACGAGGGCCTGGCCTACCTCATCGTGACGACGCCACGCGAACATCGCGATCGCGGGTAGGATCCCTGCCGGGACGACCATGAAGAGCACGCGCCCCCACTCGGTCAACGCGAGGCTTGAGTAAGTCCGAACCAGATAGCCGATTCCATATTCCCCGCCCGGAGTGGGAAGGCCGAAAGCGTCAAGGAGGCGCGGTACCACGGTGGAAGCGGCCAGACACGCAATCAGTACCGCGCCTGACTCAAGGATCGCGCGCGATGGGCGCGGACGAATCCTCAGCCAGGCCGCGAGGAGCCACAATCCAATCAAGAGCTGTCCACTCGGTAGTGATACGAACACCAGCAGCTGTGCGAGCGCCATCCACTTCGAGTGGGCGGTCAGGAAGAACAGTATGTAGGTGAAGAACACGACCATCATCAGCGTGTCCTGAGTCGCAGGCATTGCGATGTCGGCCCAATAGGGGCTGTACGTGGCGCTGAATGCCATCGTCGTGGCATAGACCGAAAGACCCAGCGCGATCAGCCACAACGCAAGAGCGCTCAAACGGCGGAGCCTGACCTCGGCAAGGGCAACGATGGAACAATAAAGTGCGACGAGGTAGAGCACCCATGGCAAACGCACTGACGCCTCGGGACCCCCGAAAAGTCGGATGAACCATGATGCCGGGTAAGCGAACAGCATCGAAGTGATGCCCGGCCACGGCCTGGCGGCAGCTTCATCCCAGAATGGCACCGGCTGCGACAGAAGGAGCCGCACGGCTTCGAACGACCCGGCGCCGTCTCCGTTGAAGCTGTCCCAGTAGAATTTTGGCGCGAGAACGACGAGAGTCGCATACGCCACAAATGCGATGATCCAGAGTGAGGTCGCCGCGCGCTCGGTGGTCCAGGGCGGTGGAGACGCGTCCGTCCTAAAAACTCGCCAGCATGCGACGCCAAGGGACCCAATCGTGGTCGCCGCCACGATGGCGATAAAGTACCACCCCGTGAGCGGAACTCCGGCCATCGATTGCGCCAGGCCTACGGCGACACTGACGCTGATAATGCTCAGCATCAGGGCTGAGAGGATCCAGATCTCGATGGTTCGTGCCATGCCCGCTGCGATCGCAAGCAGAAGTCCTGGGCTCATCACCAGGACGCACGCGCTCAGCGCGACGAGTGGAGCTCGCACATAGAGCAGGAGACCGTGCGATGGAACCCAGTAAGGGTTGGACGCTTCTCCAAGCGCGTAGAGCGTGCCGGCTTCAGCAATCGCGCCTCGATCGAACACCACCGGAAGCATCATCAGCGAGAGCGCGAACGACAGGCGGACGAGTGAACGAATGTCGAGGCTTGATTGCAAATTCCCGGCGGCCCAGCGTTTCATTACCCCCAAACTTCGCACGTCATGCAAACGTTGGCCATCGCGCGTTCGGGGGAACCGGAAACGAGAAAAAGGCGCCACACCGAATGGTATGACGCCCTTTTCAAATGGGTGCCGGCGACGGCCTACTCTCCCGCGTCCTCTCGGACGGAGTACCATCGGCGCTGTAGGGCTTAACGCTCGTGTTCGGAATGGGAACGGGTGTGGCCCCTACGCTCTAGTCGCCAGCGATATCTGATCGCCGAATGACAGACGGATGGATAGCAGTGATCGTGTTCTTTTTTAAGAACCAGTGTTCGTTGATTGCGCGATTGCTTTGCCTTGGAATTGCTCCGGCATTTAACCGGAGACAATAAATTGAAGATCAAGCCTCACGGGCGATGAGGATCGCTGCGCTTGGAATGAATTGCTCCATTTCCACGTGCGACCTCTCGACGGGATGGTCTCTCCCGGCCCTTCAGGGAGCTCAAGGCTCCAGGGAGGTTTCATCTTGGGGGAAGCTTCCCACTTAGATGCATTCAGCGGTTATCTTCGCTTGCCCTCGCTACCCGGCGATGCAGTTGGCACCACAGCCGGCACACGAGCGGGCAATTCGACCCGGTCCTCTCGTACTAGGGTCCACACCCCTCAAACCTCCAACGCCCACGACGGATACAGACCGAACTGTCTCACGACGTTCTGAACCCAGCTCATGTACCACTTTAACCGGCGAACAGCCGGACCCTTGGGACCTGCTCCAGCCCCAGGATGTGATAAGCCGACATCGAGGTGCCAAACCGC